>JBFGAO010000123.1:0-4713 GCA_041568095.1 Steroidobacteraceae bacterium
GAAGGCGGCTGCGCGCGCCGCCGTGTCGGGCAGCACCGGCTGCAGGCAGCTCATCAGCACGCGGAACAGGTTGATCCCCTGGGTGCAGACCGCCTGGACCTCGGCCGCCCGTGCCGGGTCCTTCGCGGCGAGCCAGGGCTTGCAGCGGTCGATGTAGGCGTTCGCACGGTCGGCCAGTGCCATGACCTCGCGCACGGCGACGGCGTACTCGCGGGCTTCGTAGGCCTGCGCAATGCGCCCGGTCGCCGCGACGAACTCGTCGTAGAGGGCCGGCTCCGGCAGCGCCGCGGCGAGGCGCCCGCCGTGCCCGCGGTGGATGAGGCTCGCGCAGCGGCTCGCGATGTTGACCAGCTTGCCGACGAGGTCGGCATTGATCCGCGTCGCGAACTCCTCGAGGTTCATGTCGATGTCGGCCAGACCCGGCCCGAGCTTCGCGGCGAGAAAGTAGCGGAAGTACTCGGCCGGCAGCAGGTCCAGGTAACGGCGCGCGGTCACGAAGGTGCCGCGCGACTTCGACATCTTCTGGCCGTTGATGGTCAGGAAGCCGTGCGCGTGGACCGCGGTCGGCTTGCGGAATCCGGCGCCGTGCAGCGTCGCCGGCCAGAACAGCGAGTGGAAGTACAGGATGTCCTTGCCGATGAAGTGGTGCAGCTCGGCGTCGCTGCCGGGCGCCCAGTACGCGTCGAAGTCGAGGCCGGTGCGCGCGCAGAGGTTCGCGAAGCTCGCCATGTAGCCGACCGGCGCGTCGAGCCAGACGTAGAAGAACTTGCCCGGCGCGCCGGGGATCTCGAAGCCGAAGTAGGGCGCGTCGCGCGACAGGTCCCAGTCGCGCAGCCCGGCCTCGAACCATTCGTCGAGCTTGTTCGCGACCGCCTCCTGCAGCGCGCCGGAGCGGGTCCACGCGCGCAGCATCGGCTCGAAGTTGCCGAGCCGGAAGAACACGTGCTCGGACTCGCGCTCGACCGGCCGGGTGCCGGTGACTGCCGACACGGGGTCCTTCAGCTCCAGCGGCGAGTACGCGGCGCCGCAGGCCTCGCAGCTGTCGCCGTACTGGTCGGCGGTCCCGCAGCGCGGGCAGCTGCCCCTGACATAGCGGTCGGGCAGGAACATCCGCGCCTGCTCGTCGTAGGCCTGCCGGATCGTGCGCCGGACGATGTGGCCGCCGGCCTCCAGCGCCAGGTAGATACGCTCGGTCAGCCGGCGGTTCTCGTCGGAGTGGGTCGAATGGTAGTTGTCGACCGCAATCCCGAAGTCCGCGAAGTCGCGCCGGTGCTCGCGCCCGACGCGCTCGATCAGCTGCTCGGGCGTGACGCCCTCGGCCTCGGCCTTCAGCATCACCGGCGTGCCGTGCGTGTCGTCGGCGCAGACGTAGATGCAGTCATGGCCGCGCAGGCGCTGGAAGCGTACCCAGATGTCGGTCTGCACGGCCTCGGTCATGTGGCCGAGGTGCACCGGTCCGTTCGCGTAGGGCAGCGCGCTGGTGACGAGGATGCGGCGGGGCATGTTCCAGACCCGGGGAACCAGCGGCGGATTATGCCACGGCCGGCCCGGCGGCCGGGCCGCGCGCTCAGTCGAGTTCCTTGCCTTCCTCGAACTTGGCCTTGTTCATCGCCTTCTCGTAGGCTGAGCGCCCGCTGATCACGCCCTCGTCCAGCAATTGCTGGATCGCGTTGTCCATCGTGCGCATGCCGACCGACGCACCGGACTGCATCGCGGTCTCGAGCTGGTCGATCTTGCCCTGGCGGATCAGGTTCGCGACGGCCGGCGTGTTGATCAGCACCTCGAGTGCGGCGACGCGTCCCGGCCTGCCCTTGCGCGGGATCAGCTGCTGCGACACGACGCCGCGCAGCGACGTCGACAGCATCGTCCGCACGTGTGACTGCTTGTCGGCCGGGAACGCGTTGACGATGCGGTCCACGGTCGGCGCAGCGCCGTTCGTGTGCAGCGTCGCCATGACCAGGATGCCCATCTCGGCGGCCGTGATCGCCGTGCTGATCGTCTCGAGGTCGCGCAATTCGCCGACCAGGATCACGTCCGGGTCCTCGCGCAGCGCCGAGACCAGGGCCGCCGAGAACGTCGGCGCGTGCACGCCGACCTCGCGCTGGCTGACGAGGCAGTTCTTTCGCGGGTGAACGAACTCGATCGGGTCCTCGATCGTCAGGATGTGGCCCTTCAGCTTGACATTGATGTCGTCGATGATCGCCGCCAGCGTCGTCGACTTGCCGGAGCCCGTCTTGCCGGTCACGAGGATCAGGCCGTTCGAGGCCTTGCTGAGGTTGCGGACCGCCTCCGGCATGTTCAGCTGCTCGAGCGTCTGGGCGCGCGACGGGATCGCCCGGAACACGCCGCCCATGCCGTTCAGATGGCGCAGCACGTTGACGCGGAAGCGGGCCTTGTCGCCGAGCTGGTAGGCGAAGTCGGTGCCGTCGCGGGCCTCGAAGCGCTCGGTGGCCTTGCGCGGCATGATCTCGTACAGCGCTTCCTTGACCTGCTCGGCCGGGAGGCGGTCATTGCGCAGGCTGGACAGCCGCCCGTACTGCCGGATCCGCGGCGGGTCGCCCGCCATGAAGTGCAGGTCCGAGCCGTCGCGCTTCAGGACCTCCTCGAGGTATTCGTCGATCAGCGCCACGGTTGTGCTCAGCCCTGCGTGTCGAAGCGCGGCAGCAGGCTGCGGTCGACGACGTGCTTCGCCAACAGGCGCTTGTCCGACGCAAAGGCGTAGGCGTCGTCCGGGTCGATCTGCTTGTCCTTGATCGCGGCCAGCAGCGCCTGGTCCATCAGCTGCATGCCGAGGTCACGGCCGGTCTGCAGCTGCGCCGGGATCTGGTGGGTCTGGTCGGTCTGGATCAGCTTCGCGATCGCACGGTTCATGATCATGACCTCGGAGACTGCCTGCCGGCCCCGGCCCTCCGGCTTCTTGACCAGCACCTGCGTGACGACCGCGATCAGGCTCTGCGCGAGGAAGCTCTTGGTCTGCTCGCGCTCGTCGGCGGGCAGCGCGTCGATGACGCGGTCGATGGTCTTGACTGCGCTGGTCGTGTGCAGCGTGCCGAGGACCAGGTGGCCGGTCTCGGCCGCGGTCATCGCCATCGAGATCGTCTCGGCGTCGCGCATTTCGCCGACCAGGATCACGTCGGGGTCCTCGCGCATCGCGGCACGGACCCCCTCGGCGAAGCTGGGCAGGTGGGTTCCGAGCTCGCGCTGCACGACCTGGCTCTGCTTGCTGCGGTGCACGAACTCGATCGGGTCCTCGAGGCTGATGATGTTCAGCCTCCTGGTCGTGTTGAGCAGGTCGATCATCGCGGCCAGCGTCGTGGACTTGCCGGTGCCGGTCGAGCCGGTGACCAGGATCATGCCCTGGTGGTAGTCGCAGAGCTTCTCGATGATCGGCGGCAGCCCGAGCGACTGCAGCGTCGGGACCTCCGACGGGATGGTCCGGAACACGGCGCCGACACCGGTGTCCTTGCGGAACACGTTGACGCGGAAGCGCCCGCCTTCCTCGGAGGTGTAGGAGAAGTCGACGTCGTGCCCGGCCTTGAAGCGGTCGGCCAGGTTGCGGGTCAGGATCTCCTCGATGTAGGTCTCGAGCTCGGGCCCGCCGAGCTCGCGGAACCTGATCGGCACCAGGTCACCGCTCATCCGCAGCATCGGGGGGACGCCGACGGCCAGGTGGATGTCAGAACAGCCCTGGCTGGATCCTAGCTTGAGGAAGGCGTCTATGCGCGGCATTGGCGCGCGAGTGAATCACAAGAACCGTTCGAGCGCCAGTTTCAGCTCGTTCATGGTCGCGAAGCGCTTGTCCTTGTCCACCGCCATGGACCGGACTACCAGGTCCGACAGTGCCGGCGGCAGGGCCGGGTTCAGGTCGATCGGCGGCCGGGCCCGGCCCTGCACGTGCTGGTACATGACCGACATGTGGTCGCCACGGTGATAGGGCGGCGTCCCGGTCAGCATCTCGTACAGGATCACGCCCAGCGAATAGATGTCGGCGCGCTCGTCGACCTTCTTGCCGAGGATCTGCTCCGGGGCCATGTACTTGGGCGAGCCGATCACGTAGCCGGTCTTGGTCAGCTGCGTGTCCCCCTGGTGCTGGGCCGCGGCGACGCCGAAGTCGACGATCTTCAGCAGGCTGTCGTCGTTGATCAGCACGTTGGCCGGCTTCAGGTCGCGGTGCACGATGCCGACGCCGTGCGCGACCGACATGCCGTTCGCGATGTCGATGCCGAAAGTGATCGCGCGGCGCAGCGGCAGCGGCTTGCCGCCCGACACCTCGCCGCCCAGCGTGTGCGACGGGAAGTACTCCATCGAGATCGCGTAGTTGCCGCGGATGTGCAGGAAGTCGTAGATCCGGATCACGTTCGGGTGCGTGATCTTGCGGCTGTAGCGCAGCTCGTGGACAAAGCGCTGCATCATCTCCTCGTCCTGCGCGACGCTCGGGTTCAGGAACTTCAGTACCAGGCGCTCGTCGACAACGGTGTCCTCCATCAGCAGCACCGTGCCGAAGGCGCCCTTGCCGATCTTCTCGATGTACTTGTAGCGGCCCTCGAGCAGGTCGCCGCTCTGCAGCGTCGCGATGTCGAGCCGGCCCTGCGTCTCGACCGCCTTCATGATCGCGCCGACCTGCGTGGCATCGGCCAGCATCGTCCGGGTCGCATCGATCCGCTTGCGGCGCCCGGTCCCGGTCGCCGACGTCGAAGTCAGCGTCTCGCCGCC
>JBFGAO010000124.1:0-4665 GCA_041568095.1 Steroidobacteraceae bacterium
CCGCGCCGGTCCGGGACCGGGCGGACCATGGCCGCCGGCCGCTGGTAGAATCGCCGCGCCTGCGGCGCCGCCGCGCAGTCCCTGGACGCTGATGAGCCAGTCCTACACCGCCTCGGACATCGAGGTTCTGACCGGCCTCGAGCCGGTGCGCCGGCGTCCGGGCATGTACACGGACACGCGCAACCCGAACCACCTCGCGCACGAGGTCGTCGACAACAGCGTCGACGAGGCGCTGGCGGGACACTGCAAGCAGATCGCGGTCACCGTGCACGAGGACGGCTCGCTGTCGGTCGAGGACGACGGGCGCGGCATGCCGGTGGACGTGCACCCGAAGGAGAAGCTGCCTGGCGTCGAGCTGATCCTGACAAGGCTGCATGCGGGCGGGAAGTTCACTGAAGGCACCTACCGCGCGGCGGGCGGGCTGCACGGCGTCGGCGTCTCGGTGGTCAACGCGCTGTCGTCGCGGCTCGACTGCACGGTGCGGCGCGCCGGCAAGGAATACCAGATCTCGTTCGCCGACGGGCGCACGAAGAAGAAGCTCGCGGAAACCGGCACGGCCCGCCGTGGGCAGAGCGGCACGACCGTGCGCTTCTGGCCCGACCCGAAGTTCTTCGATTCGGCGTCGTTCGCGCTGCCGCGGCTGCGCCACCTGCTGCGCGCCAAGGCGGTGCTGTGCCCCGGGCTGCGCGTCAGGCTCAGCGTCGAGGCCAGCGGCGAGACCGAGGAGTGGTTCCACAGCGGCGACCTGTCCCAGTACCTGCTCGAGCAGCTCGGCGACGCAGCGACGCTGCCGCCGGAGCCCTTCGCGGGCGCCGTAAGCGGCGGCTCCGAGTCGGCCGAGTGGGCCTGGTGCTGGGCGCCGGACGCCGACGGGCAGGTCGCCGAGAGTTACGTGAACCTGATCCCGACGCCGGAGGGCGGCACCCACGTCAACGGCCTGCGCGCCGGCGCGACCGACGCAGTCCGGGAGTTCTGCGAGTTCCGGGGCCTGCTGCCGCGCGGCCTGAAGCTGGCGCCGGACGACGTCTGGTAGCGCGTCAGCCATGTGCTGTCGGTGCGGATGCCCAACCCGCAGTTCGCCGGGCAGGTCAAGGAGAAGCTGTCCTCGCGCGAGTCGGCGGCCTTCGTGTCCGGCGTCGTCAAGGACGCATTCGCGCTGTGGCTGAACCAGCACCCGGAGGCCGGCGAGAAGATCGCGCAGTTCGCGATCGGCAACGCGCAGGAACGCGCGCGCGCGTCGCAGAAGGTCACGCGCAAGCGCGTCGTCAGCGGGCCGGCGCTGCCGGGCAAGCTGGCCGACTGCACGCTGCAGGAGCCGGAGCGCTGCGAGCTGTTCCTCGTCGAGGGCGACTCGGCCGGCGGCTCGGCGAAGCAGGCGCGCGACCGCGAGTTCCAGGCCGTGATGCCGCTGCGCGGCAAGATCCTGAACACCTGGGAGGTCGAGTCGTCGGCGATCCTGCAGTCGCAGGAGGTGCACGACATCGCGACCGCGCTCGGCGTCGACCCGGGCTCCAGCGACCTGTCCGGGCTGCGCTACCACCGCGTCTGCATCCTCGCCGACGCCGATTCCGACGGCGCCCACATCGCGACGCTGCTGTGCGCGCTGTTCCTTCGGCACTTCCGGCCACTGGTCGACGCCGGGCACGTGTTCGTCGCGATGCCGCCGCTGTTCCGGATCGACGTGGGCAGGAACACCTATTACGCGCTCGGCGAGCACGACCGGATCGGCATCCTCGACCGGATCGCCGCCGAGGGCATCCGCGGCAAGCCGGTCATCACGCGCTTCAAGGGCCTTGGCGAGATGAGCCCGCTGCAGTTGCGCGAGACGACGATGGCGCCGGAAACCCGCCGGCTCGTGCAGCTGACGGTCGACGCGAAAGACGAGGCCGAGCAGCTGCTCGACATGCTGCTCGCGAAGAAGCGCGCCGCAGACCGGCGCGAGTGGCTCGAGGCCAGGGGCAACCTGGCAAGGACGTGACGGATGCAGGACCAGCAGCTTAACTTCGAGGGCATCGAGCGCCGGCCGCTCCGGGCGTTCACCGAGCAGGCCTACCTCGACTACTCGATGTACGTGATCCTGGACCGCGCGCTGCCGCAGCTCGCGGACGGGCTGAAGCCGGTGCAGCGCCGGATCATCTACGCGATGAGCGAGCTGGGACTCGCCAGCGGCGCGAAGCACAAGAAGTCCGCGCGCACGGTCGGCGACGTGATCGGCAAGTTCCACCCGCACGGCGACTCGGCCTGCTACGAGGCCATGGTCCACATGGCCCAGGACTTCTCGTACCGCTACCCGCTCGTCGACGGCCAGGGCAACTGGGGCTCGACCGACGACCCGAAATCCTTCGCGGCGATGCGCTACACGGAGGCGCGGCTGCGGCCCTATACGCAGGTGCTGCTGGCCGAGCTGGGGCAAGGCACGGTCGAGTGGGCGCCGAACTTCGACGGCACGCTCGAGGAGCCGGTGCTGATGCCGGCACGGCTGCCGAACGTGCTGCTGAACGGTGCGTCCGGCATTGCGGTCGGCATGGCGACCGACATCCCGCCGCACAACCTGCGCGAGGTGGCCACCGCCTGCATGCACCTGCTCGACGACCCGGACGCCGACCTCGGCGCGCTGTGCAAGCACGTCAAGGGACCGGACTTCCCGACCGGCGCAGAGATCATCACGCCGAAGTCAGAGTTGCGCGCGATCTACCGGACCGGCTCGGGCAGCTTCCGCGCCCGCGCGACCTGGGTCGAGGAAGATGGCGAGATCGTCGTGACGGCACTGCCTTACCAGGTGTCCGGCGCGCGCGTACTGGAGCAGATCGCCGGCCAGATGCGCGCGAAGAAGCTGCCGATGGTCGAGGACCTGCGCGACGAGAGCGACCACGAGCACCCGACGCGGCTCGTGATCACGCCGCGCTCGAACCGCGTGGACCGCGAGCAGCTGATGGCGCACCTGTTCGCGACGACCGACCTCGAGCGCAGCTACCGGGTCAACCTGAACCTGATCGCGCTGGACGGCCGGCCGCGCGTGATGGGCCTGAAGGAGCTGCTGGCGGAGTGGCTGGAGTTCCGGACCGCGACGGTCAGGCGCCGGCTCGAGTGGCGGCTCGGCCGCGTCGACGCCCGGCTGCACGTGCTGGACGGCCTGCTGGTCGCGTTCCTGAATCTGGACGAGGTGATCCGGATCGTCCGGAGCGAGGACGAGCCCAGGCCGGTGCTGATGAAGCGCTTCAAGCTCAGCGAGGTCCAGGCCGACGCGATCCTCGACACGCGCCTCAGGCACCTCGCGCGGCTCGAGGAGATGAAGATCCGCGGCGAGCAGAAGGAGCTTGCGGCCGAGAAGGACGTGATCGAGAAGCAGCTCGCGAGCAAGGCGCGGCTGAAGAAGCTGGTCCGTGACGAGATCGAGCGCGACGCGGAGGAATACGGCGACGAGCGCCGCAGCCGCATCGTCGAGCGCGACGCGGCGCAGGCGATAGACGAGACCGAGCTGGTCAGCAGCGAGCCGGTCACCGTCGTGCTGTCGGCGGCCGGCTGGGTGCGCGCCGCGAAGGGCCATGAACTGGACCCGCGGCAGCTGTCCTACAAGACCGGCGATGGCTTCCAGGCCGCCGCGTGCGGCCGCAGCACGCAGCAGGCCGTGTTCATGGACTCGACCGGCCGCGCCTACAGCCTGCCCGCGCACACGCTGCCGTCGGCGCGCGGCCAGGGCGAGCCGCTTTCGGGCCGGCTGGACCCTCCGGACGGCTCGACCTTCGCGGCGGTGCTGCTGGGGGAGCCTGCGGACCGCTGGCTGCTGGCCTGCAATGCCGGCGAGGGCTTCATCGCGAGGCTGGAGGCGCTGCAGTCGCGCAACCGCCGCGGCAAGCTGGTGTTCAACCTGCCGAAGAACGCCGTGCTGCTGGAGGCGAGCCCGCTGCCCGAGGACCCGGACGCGCTGGTCTGCGCGGTCAACAGCGAGGGGCGGCTGCTGGTGTTCCCGGTCGCCGACCTGCCCGAGATGGAGCGCGGCCGCGGCAACAAGATTTTCGGCGTGCCCGGCAAGAAGGCGGCGAAGGGCGAGGAGTCGATGGTCTCGGCGACGGTGATCGGCGGCGGCGCCAGCCTCGTCGTCGAGTGCGGCGAGCGCCGGATGACGCTGGGCCGCAAGGACCTCGAGCATTACGCCGGCGCGCGCGGCCAGCGCGGCAACCTGCTGCCGCGCGGCTGGCGCAAGGTGGACCGGGTCGTCCCCGGCTAGCCGATGACGACTTCCTCGGGAGCGTTGACGAAGTAGCCCTGGATGAACTCGACGCCGAGCTGCCACAGCACGGCCATCGTGTTGGCGTCCTGGACGCGCTCGCCGATCGTGACGGCCTTGCGGTCGCGGGCCAGCTGCACGAGCTTCTTGACGCGCTCCTGCTTGTCCTGGTCCGCCGCGAGGCCCTGCATCAGCGCGCCGTGGATCTTGACGTAGTCCGGCGACAGGTGGGCCAGCAGTGCCTCGGAGTCGCGCCCGACGCCGAAGCCCTCCAGCGCGAAGCGGAAGCCGCGCGCCCGCAGTGCCTGCTCCAGCGTGACCGTCTCCTTCAGCTGCTGGCCGGCGACCTCGGCGCGGACCTGGAACACGATCCGCTCCGGCTCGACGGCCTGCGACTTCAGCTGTCCGGCGACCCAGTCGCCCAGCGTGTCGTCGCC
>JBFGAO010000125.1:0-4632 GCA_041568095.1 Steroidobacteraceae bacterium
CCGAGCGCAAGCGCCTGTTCGACCTGCCGCGCTCGGGCTGGGACGACTACGACCGCAAGCTGATCTCCAGGGGCGGCGGCGTCTGGTCGCGGCAGGACAAGTCGATCCCGCTGTCGGCGGAGGCCCGGGCGATGCTCGGCATCGAGGCCGCGTCGGCGCCCCCGACCGAGGTGATCCGCGCGATCCTGCGGATGCCGGTCGACCTGCTGTGGAACGGCGGCATCGGCACCTACGTGAAGTCCGCCGACGAGAGCCACGCCGACATCGGCGACCGCGCCAACGACGCGGTGCGCGTCGACGGCCGCGAGCTGCGCTGCAAGGTCGTCGGCGAGGGCGGCAACCTCGGCGTGTCGCAGCGCGGCCGGATCGAGTACGCGGCGGCCGGCGGCCGTGTCAACACGGACTTCATCGACAACTCGGGCGGCGTCAACTGCTCGGACGTCGAGGTCAACCTGAAGATCCTGTTCAACCCGCTGCTGGAGGCCGGCAAGCTGAAGCGCCCGGCCCGCGACCGGCTGCTGGCGCGGATGACCGACGAGGTCGCGCAGGTCGTGCTGCGCAACAATTACCTGCAGAGCCTGGCGGTCTCGACGCTGCAGGCGCGCGCGGCCGAGCGGATCGCCGAGCTCGGCCACGCGATCCACGCACTCGAGCGCGGCGGCGACCTGGACCGCGCGCTGGAGGCGCTGCCAGACAACGACGAGGTCGTCGCGCGCCGTCGCAAGGGCCTGGGCCTGACGCGGCCCGAGCTGGCGATGCTGCTGTCGTACTCGAAGATCTGGCTGTACGACCGGCTGATCGAGTCCGACGTCCCGGAGGACCCGTACCTTAGCCGCGAGCTGACGCGCTACTTCCCGGTGCCGGTCCAGAAGAAGTTCGACGACGCCATCCTGCACCACCAGCTGCGCCGCGAGATCATCGTCACCGCGACGACGAACAGCATGGTCAACCGGATGGGCCCGGTGTTCGCGATCCGGACCCAGGACGACACCGGCGCCGGCGTCGGCAGCATCGCACGCGCGTACACGATCGCCCGCGAGGTCACCGGCGTCCGCGAGCTGTGGACGCAGATCGAGGCGCTCGACAACAAGGTCCCGAGCGCGCTTCAGTACGACATGGTCTACGAGACGACGCGGCTGCTGCGCCACCTCAGCTACTGGGTGCTGCGCAACCTCGGCACCGACCTCGACATCGAGCGCGCGGTGTCGCGGCTGCAGCCCGGCATGACCGAGCTGGCTGCTGCCCTGCCGGACCTGATCGAGGGCCTCGAGGTCGAGCGCTACGACCGCGTGCTGCAGCGCTTCTCGCTCGACGGCGTGCCGGATCGCGTCGCGCGCCGGCTGGCCGGGCTCGGCACGATGTCGGCCGGCATCGACATCGTCGAGGTTGCGCTTTCCCGCAAGGCCCCGATCCGCCAGGCTGCCCGCGTCTACTTCGGCATCGGCGCCGCGCTCGGACTGGACTGGATCCGCAGCGAGATCGAGCGCCTCGCCGTCGACGGGCACTGGCAGGCCGTCGCACGCGGCACGCTGCGCGAGGAGTCCCATGTGCTGCACCGCCGGCTCTGCGAGCAGGCGCTGCGCGGCACGCGCCGCCGTGACCCGGCCGCCAGCGTGGAGCAATGGATGGCCGCGCACGGCCCGGCCGTCGCGAACCTGAAGCGCACGGTCCAGGAGATGCGCAGCCTGGGCAGCGCCGATTTCCCGACCCTGTCGGTGGCGCTGCAGGCCGTGCGCCGCCTGGCGGCTCGCTGACGACGGAGGAACGCGCGTGCCCGGAAGACTCGTGCTGGTCCGCCATGGCCAGAGCACCTGGAACCTCGAGAACCTGTTCACCGGCTGGACCGACGTCGACCTGACGGACCAGGGTCGCGCCGAGGCGCTGGCGGCCGGGCGGCTGCTGCGCGAGCAGGGCTTCGAGTTCGACGTCGCGCTGACGTCGGTGCTGAAGCGCGCGATCCGCACGCTGTGGATCATGCTCGACGAGATGGACCGGATGTGGATCCCGGTCGAGCGCGACTGGCGGCTCAACGAGCGCCATTACGGCGCGCTGCAGGGCCTCGACAAGGCGGCGACCGCCGAGAAATTCGGCGCGGCGCAGGTCAAGACCTGGCGGCGCAGCTACGACACGCCGCCGCCCGCGCTCGACGCGGACGACGAGCGCCATCCGCGGCACGACCCGCGCTACCGCGACGTGCCCGCCGCGATGCTGCCGGCCTGCGAGTCGCTGAAGGACACGCTGGGCCGCGTCGAGCCGTACTGGGACGAGCGGATCGCGCCGCTGCTGCGCGCGGGCCGCGAGGTGCTGGTCGTCGCGCACGGCAACAGCCTGCGCGCGCTGGTCAAGATGCTGGACGGGATGCCGGACCGGGACATCGTCGAGTTCAACATCCCGACCGGCGTGCCGATCCTGTACGAGCTCGACAGCGCGCTGCGGCCGACCGCACCGCACCGCTTCCTCGGCGACGCGGCGGCGATCGAGGCCGCCGCGCAGGCGGTCGCCCGGCAGGCCGAGTCGCGCTGAGGATCAGTCCTCGGGGGCGATCTCGACCTGGATGCCGTCGAGCTCGGCCTCGAACGGGATCTGGCAGCTCAGCCGCGAATGCTCCGGCCGGAAGCTCTCGAGCTCCTGCAGGATTTCCTTCTCGTCAGACTGCATCGGCGGCAGCCGGTCCTGCCAGCCGTCCGCGACGTATACATGGCAGGTCGCGCAGGAGCACATGCCGCCGCAGATCGCCGCGACGCCGTAGTCGACGTCGCGCAGCGTCTCCATCAGGCTCGCGCCGATGCGGCCCGCGAGCCGGTGCTCGCCGCCATCGCGATCCACAACGATGATCTCGGCCATCCGCCGGCTTCCCCGTCCGTAGTTGTTGCCGGGCCGCGGCGTCGCCGGCAGGCCCGAAAGACGCGCCATCTTGCGCGACGTGCCGCCCTCACGCAACCGGCCGCAGGCCCAGTCGCGCGTGCAACCGCAGGCGGTCCGCAGCCGTCGCCGCGGCCGTGTCGCCGGCCAGCTGCAGCCAGCCGTACCACAGGCAATCGAAGGCGCGGCACAGCCAGTACAGCCACTCCGGCGGCGCGGGCCGGCCGGCTGACTCCAGCAGCAGCATCGCGCCCGCCTCGTCGAGGTCGTGGTAGCAGGCATAGGCCGCGAGGTCCGCGGCCGGGTCGCCGAGCCCACCGTATTCCCAGTCGACGGCGACGAGGCCGCTGCCGGTGTCGATCAGGTTGCGATGCTGCAGGTCGTGGTGGCAGGCCGCCGGCGCCTCGCAGGGCGGGCAATGCCGGCGCGCCTGCTGCAGCAACGACTGCAATGCCGCGACCGCTGCCGCGTCACCGTGCGCCGGCAGCCGGGCGAGGCAGGCCTCGGCGCGCGCGACGATGTCGACGCGGCGCAGCCCCGCCGGTGCCGGCAGCGCATGCAGCGCCGCGAACCAGGCGCCGACGCGCTCGATCATCGCCGGCTCGCGGGCCGCATCGCGCGTCAGCACGCGGCCTGCGACCCAGGCGCTGACCAGCAGCCCCTCGGCCGGCCTGGCCAGCATGACGGCCGGCGCGAGCCCGGCCTCTGCCGCCGCCGCCTGCAGGCGCCACTCGCTGTCGCGGTCGGTGCCGAGGCCCGCGGTGTCGCCGCCGAGGCGGACGACGAGGTCGCGGCCCGCAGCGGCCAGCCGGAAGCATTGATTGGCAGAGCCGCCGCCGGCCAGCGCCTCGCGCCGCGCATCGGCCAGCCCGAGTTCCTCGGCGACCGCGTCGAGCCGCGCGCTCACGCCGCCGCCGCGGCGCGCCGCCAGCTGCGCCAGCCGGCGCAGGCCAGCAGCGCAAAGGCCAGGTACAGCGCCGCCGTGAACACGAGCCCCTGGCCCAGGAACAGCGCGGCGAGGCCGGTGTCGATGACGATCCACCAGATCCAGCTGCCGGTCGCCTTGCGGACCAGCATCCAGGTCGCCGCGACGCTGGCCCAGGCGCCCAGCGTGTCGCCCAGCGCGGCGAGATCGGTGGTGCCGCGCAGCGCGAGCGTCACCGCGCTCAGCAGCCCGACGGCCGCGGCCGCGACCGCATGCCAGACGGGCGGCCAGCGCAGCGGCGTGATGCGCGCCTGCCCTTCCACCTGCCAGGCCATCCAGCCCCAGACGGACAGCGCGACATAGCCGACCTGCAGCAGCGCCTGCGCTGGCAAGCCGCTGGCGTGGAACACCCAGGCGTAGATCGCGGTGCTGGCGCCGCCGGCGATCCAGCAGCCGCGATGGCGCCGGATCGCGAGCACGATGTAGGCGAGGCCCAGCGCCGTCGCGACCAGCTCGGCAGGCGTCGCCGCCGCCGCGCCCGCCGCGAGCGCGTCCAGCAGGCCCGCGCCGGCCTCAGTCCCCGCCACCGAGGACCTTCATGACGAACACGGAGCGGTGCGCGGCGCCGAAAGTCACGGCGGTCTCCTCGCGCAGCGCCTCGAATACCGCGTCATGGTCGCCGCTGACCTGGGTGCTCATCGAGTTGGTCTCGACGCGCAGCCCGGGCCGCGCGCTCAGGCGCGCGATGAAGTCCCGGATCGGCGGTATGAACGGGTCGGCGAGCGGGTACAGGCTGATCTCGACGGCGATGTGCATGGCGACACCTCAGAATGCATAGCGGAGCG
>JBFGAO010000126.1:0-4615 GCA_041568095.1 Steroidobacteraceae bacterium
CGCACGGTGCTCGGCATCATGGCCGGCGTCATGTTCATCCTGCTGACGCAGACGCTCGAGAACAGCGGCCAGGTCTACGGCCTCGATCCCTTGCTGGTCTCCTGGGGACCCTCGCTGTTGCTGGCCGCAGTCGCGGCCGCGGCAATCTGGCGCGTCCGCTAGCGCGGCGGCGCGAGCCGCCGCAGCCGGCAGCCACAGGCACGGTCCTGCAGCGTGCGCCGCCAGGGATCGCGGGTCATCGCTGCGTAGTTCGCAACGACGACGAGCAACAGTGCCGCGCCGCCAGCGCGTGCGGCCCACCCGCCCGGAGTCGCCAGCAGCCAGGCGCCGGCTGCCGCCGCGAGCAGCAGCAGCGCGCCGAGCGCGCCGCGCAGCAGCGCGAGGCCCCAGCCCGGCAGGCTGCCGTCATCGCGTTCCAGCCGCAGCTTCCAGGACACCAGGCCGACGGTCTGGCCGCGCCGGGTCCAGGACAGCCCGAAATAGCCGGCCGCCAGCGCCAGCAGGTACAGCCGGTACAGGTAGGCCGCCGTGCCCTGCGCGCCGGGCGTGATCGCCTCGCCGCCGCTCAGCGGCAGCAGCAGCGCGGTGCCGGCCATCCAGATCGCGGCGAGCAGCAGCAGGTCGTAGACCAGCGCGGCGAGGCGCCTCATCAGGCTGGCGGGTGAGTGGTCCATCGGCCTCGGCCGGTGCGCCGGCGGGCGCCGGCGGTCAGGCAGCCTAGACGAGCGGGCAGGGCGCGGCCAGCGTAGCGCGGTCGCGGTGCCTCAGCCCGGGTCCTGCCGGGCGGCGCGCTGCTCGATCAGCGTGCGCTTGTTGCGCAGGATCTGGCGGATCCGCTCCTGGTCGGGGCGGCCGGCCATGCGGCCGATCGCGTCCGGCAGTTCGTGCCATTCGCGGCCCCAGCTCAGCAGCCTGGCGGCGTCCTTGACGACGGTGGAGACGGTGGTGTCGCCGGCCGTGCGCTGGCGCGCCGCGCGGGCCTTCACGGTCGGCGCAGAGCCGGTCGAGTCGCCGGCTGGCGGCTGCTGCGGCTGGGTGCCCTGCGGCAGCGGCCGCTCATGCTCGGGCTCGGCCAGCGGCACGTAGCGCTCGACCAGCTGGGCGCCGGTCAGGTTGGTCAGGAAGGACATCAGTTCCAGCGCTTCCGACAGCGAGGGGTCGCCCTGCGCGAGGCGTCCCTGCAGGATCTGCTGCAGGTCGGCCAGGCGCTGCCGCGCGAGGTCGATCACCCAGCGCGTGGGTCGCTGGTGGTTGGGCCAGGGCTGGACCATCCAGTACTGGTCGTCGGGCAGGTCGGCGTAGCGCGCGTGCAGGTCGAGGCTGACCTGCCACTTGTGCAGCAGCTTCAGCACGCGTTCGTCGGCCGGCGTCATCGGCAGGAACCTCGCAGACTCGCTGCGGGTCAACATAGGCCCAAAGCCGGCCCCGACCCAGCGCCGGGACCGCAGTCCTTGAGCCGCGTCACAGACTGCCGGTCAGTCCTCCGTCCCGCAGGCGGCCGGCAGCGGCTCGGCCGCCAGCGCAGCGACAGGGTCCGTGCCCAGCGCGCGGTGCCAGGAGCCGTACATCGGGTTCGGCAGCGCGAACCAGCGCCGGCCCCACCAGCCGGCATGGCGGCAGCGCGCCGCCTCGCGCTCGGCCGGCCCGGCCTGCTGGATGCCGGCGATGAAGTCACGCAGGTCGTCGCCGATGTTCAGCACGATCCGGTGCGTCGCGGCAATCGCGGCGCGACGGCTGGCCTTCTCGCTGGTCCAGCCGGGGCGCTCGCCTTTCAGCATCAGGTCGGCCTCGAGGCCCGGCGCATCGTAGCCGAGCGCGCGCAGGTTCGCGGCGGTGTCGGCCTTCTGCGGGCAGGGATCGGCATTGCCCGGGCGCAGCGCGCATTCGCGATTGGTGATGAACACCACGCGTACCGGTTGCCCCGCCGGGTCGCGCAGGCTGCGCGCGGCGCGGACGAACTCCAGCGCACCGGGCACGGCAGTCGCGGCGCGCTCGGCCAGCCAGGCATCCCACAGCGCCTGGAAGTCCTGCGTGCAGGTGCCGGCCTGCAGCATCCGGACCTCGGCCGTGCTGTTGTCGAGCACGGTCTCGTCGATGTCGAGCACGACCGCGGGCGGCAGCCCGGCGCTCGCACCTTGCTGCGCGGGCTCCGCAATCCAGTCCGGGTCGGCCAGGCCGCGCTGCAGCGCGGCGAGCGCCGCACCGTAGACGATCTCGGCATTCGCCCGGTACTCGGATGCATGACGCAGCCACAGCGACGCACGCTCGGCGCCGGCCGCGTGTGCGGGCAGGCCATCGCAGGCGGGTGCGATGGGGGCGGACGCCGGCGTCGTCGCACAGCCGGTGAGCAGGACAAGCAGCAGGGCCGGCAGGCCGGTACGCAGCATCATCGGTCTCCGTCGGTGTCAGTCGACCACGCGGGTGCCGCGGGTCGCGGTCAGCGCAGCATACAGGTCCGACAGCCGGCGGGTCAGCGGCCCGATGCGGCCGTCGCCGATCACGCGGCCGTCGACGCGCGTGACGCCGGCGAGCTCGCCCATCGTGCCGCTGCAGAAGGCCTCGTCGGCGCGGTACAGCTCGGTCAGCGACAGGTCGCGGACTTCCTGCGGGATGCCCTGCGCTGCGCAGAGCTCGAGCACCGTCGCGCGCGTGATGCCCTCGGGGCAGGCTGCGAGCGTCGGCGTGCGCAGGCAGCCGTCCTGCACGATAAACACATGCGTCGCATTGGTCTCGGCGATGAAGCCGCGCAGGTCCAGCATGATCGCGTCGTCGGCGCCCGCGGCATTGGCCTGGATCTTCGCGAGGATGGACTGCAGCAGGTTGGCGTGGTGGATCTTCGGGTCCAGGCAGTCGGGCGGGAAGCGGCGGATGCTGCTGGTGATCAGCGTCAGGCCGTCCTTCGCATAAACGGGCGGCTTGTGCTCGGCCAGCACGATCAGCGTCGGGCCGGCCTGGTTCAGCCGCGGGTCCATGCCGGAGGTGATCTTGGTGCCGCGCGTCAGCGTCAGCCGAATGTGCACGCCGTCGCGCATGCCATTCGCCTCGAGCGTGCGGCGGATTTCGGCGACGATCTCCGTGTCGTCCGGGATGCGCTCGAAGGCCAGCGCCAGCGCCGAGGAGCGCAGCCGCGCGAGGTGCTGCTCCAGCGCGAAGATGCGCCCGTCATAGAGGCGCAAGCCCTCCCAGACCGCGTCGCCGCCCTGCACGGCACTGTCGAAGGGGCTGATGCCGGCCTCGTCGCGGTGCAGCAGCCGGCCGTTGATGTTGACGACCAGGTCGCGGTTGCGCTCGTCGAATTTCTGCTGCATGGCGTCCTCAGGGTCGCAGGCGCTCGCGGTGCAGCTTCTCATACCAGGGGCGGCAGTCGTCGAGCAGCGCGCGCAACGCGCCGGGAAACGATGCCGTGGGCTCGCGCCAGGGCGCGAAGCCGGTCGAGGCCTCGACGGACTTGTACCAGTGCCGCGCCCAGACGCCGTCGGTCGGCCGCGGCCCGGGCTCCCAGCGCAGCATTTGCGGCAGGAACGGTACGGTGAGCGCCTCGCAGAGCCGGCGCAGCATGCGTTCCGGGTCCTTCAGCAGGTCGCTTGCGAGCAGCACCGGCGGCGCCCGGCTCAGCCGGTCGGCGACCCGCTCGAAGATCTCGCACTGCTGCGGCAGGCCGGTGTCGGCCAGCGCAGGATCCGGCAGCACGCGGGCCAGCGAGGGCAGCATCTGCTCGGGCTCGCGGATCAGGAAGGCGTGCGTGACGGCGTCCAGCCAGTCGCGCCCGATGCCGGGCAGCAGGTGGTGGCTCATCTGCTTCTGGTAGAAGATCGCGCGGCCTTCCGGCACCGGGCCGGCCAGGAATGCAGCGACCTTGCGCCAGTCGGTCTCCTGCGCCGCGATCACCTCGTCGCGGCCCGGGTGCTCGAGCCCGGTCTCTGCCAGGTAGTGCGCGTAGAAAGGCTCGTCACAGACATATGTATCCGGGCGGCTGCCCCAGGACCGCATCAAGGCGGTCGAGACGTTGCGCGGACCGGACCACATCGCAATGCGCAAGGGGCCCCCAGGGCGGTCGGAATGCCGGAAATCTGCGATGGCCATCATGCTTCAAGCGGGCGCCGCCGGATTATGTGATATCGCCCATTTGACCGCTAATACGCGGCATTAGTGTGCCGTCGACCAGAGTCATCTGGCGACAAAGGCACACCCGTCGCAAGGCGGGGCCGCAAAACCACGGATCTGTCCATCGGGACAGATCGCCGGGTTACCGAACCAGCAAGAAAGTTCTGGCGGGCAGGGGATGGTCCCACCCGTGAAGCGCTGAATCTGTTCGGTGGCTGACGGAGTTTTGGGCCTGGGGATGCGTGCCGACATGAATTCCATCTCGTCCTTGCTGCGGCGGCCGCTGCTGCACGTCGCGCTGTTCTCGTTCTTCGTCAACCTGCTGCTGCTGGCGCCGGCGCTGTTCATGCTGCAGGTCTTCGACCGCGTGCTGATCAGCCAGAGCCGCGAGACGCTCGTCATGCTGCTGATCGGAACCGCGGTCGCGCTCGGGATCGTGCTGGCGCTGGACTACCTGCGCAGCCGACTGCAGGGCGTGGCCGGCAACCTGATCAACGAGGCGCTGTCGCCG
>JBFGAO010000127.1:0-4574 GCA_041568095.1 Steroidobacteraceae bacterium
ACCGGCATCGCCGCCGCCGAGTAATGGCGGTTGACGTCGCCGGCGTGGCAGGCGAGGCAGGCGTCGTTGCGCACGCGGACGAAGGGACGCTGGTGGCAGGCCTCGCAGCGCTCGCCGATGTTGCCGTGCGCGGCGGACAGCGGGCCCGACAGCCATGCGGCGTCGTCTGGCAGCGGGCCGGCGCGCAGCCAGGAGCGCAGGTCGTCGTGGCGCAGCCCGGAGGCGGGCAGCAGCAGCGTGAAGGTCAGTACCGCGCCGACGAAGAACCAGGACCAGGCGCGGCGCCGCCAGCCGATCGCGGCCAGGTCCAGCCGCGGCGGCTCGGCCCCGGCCTCGGCGGCCGCCGCCGCTTCAGGATCCAGCTCGAAGCGGAAGGCGAGGTCGAAGCCGGCCGGCGGCTCGAAGATCGTCAGCAGGTTCGCGCCGATGCGGACCACGTCGCCGGGTGCGAGCGCGGCGTCGCGGCACAGCGAGTCGTTGACGACGATGCCGCCGGCCGCGCGGCTCGTGATGACGGGTCGCCCGCCGCGCAGCAGGATGCGCGCGTGCTGCAGCGCGACCCGGCGGTCCTTCAGGTGCAGCACCTGGTCGGTCGCGCGGCCGAGCGTCAGCGCCTCGCCCTCGTACACGCGGTCCTTGCCGCCGGTGGCCCCGGCCTGCCCGCGCTGCAGGAAGCGAATCAGCGCGCGCATCGCCGGCTACCAGTAGACGAAGACCGACACGACATGGGCGATCAGCGCGGCGAGCAGCGCGAAGCTGGCCGGCACGTGCAGGTACAGCCAGGCCTCGAGCCAGGCGCGGATCTGCGCGTCGCGCTGCAGCCGGGCGAGCAGCACGCGCCGCTCCGTGACGAGCCGGATCAGTTCCTGGATCAGCCGGCTGCGGTCGCCGTCGGTGCTCTCGGAGAGCCGCGCGCCCAGCCAGTCGAGCAGCCGTTCCTGCCCGGGGTTGGGCTGCGGCCGCTGCGCCGTCGCCGCGCCGCCGGGGCCGGTCGGCAGCACGATGCTGGACCGGTCCTGCGCGGTCAGCAGCGCCCAGGCACCGCCGCCGATCAGCGTGCGGTCGCGGTTGCTGGCCAGCAGTTCCGGATAGTCGCCGCCCGCCGCGGCGGCCTGCCGCGCGCAGAGCCGGTCGAGGTCGGCGAGTTCGGACAGCATCTGCTCGCGTGTCTGCTCCGCGCGGTTCGCGCTCATCTGCGCCGGGTAGCGCAGGTAGAGCCAGACGCCGCCGAAGCCGCTGACGACGACCAGCCAGGTCAGCGCATAGGCCAGCGTGTGGACGTTCCAGCCGACCTGCCAGCCCGCGTGCAACGTCACGACGACCAGCAACGCGGCGCCGAGGTAGACATGTGCCGACAGCCATCCCTGCACCGTGCCGAGCCGCGAGCCGTAGGCGCGCTTGCGCAGGCCGAAAGCCAGCAACCACAGGATCAGCAGCGCGCCGATCGTGCCGAGCGTGTAGCCGAGCCAGGTGCCGCCGTTCGGCGGCTCCGGCGGCCGGTGCCAGGCGTAGGCGGCGATCGACGCCAGCGCCAGCGCGGAGGCGACCCACAGGTAGCGCAGGCGGCGGTAGGACAGCAGCGATTCGTGCACTGCGCCGGCCTCAGCCTGCCGTCCGCCGGACCAGCTCGATGAAGCCCTCTGGCCCGGTGCGTATCGCGGCGCCGGTCGGGCAGGCGCGCACGCAGGCCGGCCCGCCCTTCAGGTCCTTGCACATGTCGCACTTGACCGCCTTTTTCGGCGCATCCGGGTCTGCCGCCGGCGCGCGCCCGCCCGGCCCCGGGCCCGCGCCGAACAGCGCCCAGCTCAGCAGGCCCGGCTTGGGGCCCGCCGCGGCGGCCATCTGGATCACGCCGTAGGGGCAGTTGCGCTCGCAGTTGCCGCAGCCGATGCAATTGTCGCGGATGTACACCTCGCCGTTCGGCGCGCGCCGTATCGCGTCCGGCGGGCAGTCGGTCATGCAATGCGGGTCCTCGCAGTGGCGGCAGGTCGTCGGCACGTGCAGCTGTGCGAAGGTCGGTCCGGCCTCTCGGTCCAGGCGCGAGGTGCCGTCGTGGGTCTCGGCGCAGGCCTTCTCGCAGTTGTCGCAGCCGATGCACAGGCTCTCGTCGATCAGCAGCACGTCGGTCGCCTCGCCGAGGCCCTGCTGGGTCAGGAAGGACACGACGTCGCCCGACTGCGGTTGCGCCGCGAGCCGCGCGTTCTCGGCGAGGCGCTGCCGGACCACGTCCTGCACGCGCTGCTTCAATTCCGGGTTGCGGGCCAGCAGCGCGTGGAAGTCGGCCGCGTCGAGGCTGATCGTCTCGGTCGCGATGGTCGCGCGCACCGTCGCGCTGCGCTGCGTACGCCCCATCAGGCCCATCTCGCCGACGTAGTTCCCGGCGGCGACGTAGGAGGTCACGATCTGCCGGCCACCGACGCTGCGCGTGATGGCAACCGAGCCGCTGCGGATCATGTGCAGGCAGTCGGCCTCGTCGCCCTCGGAGAAGATCACGTCGCCGGCGCGGAACTGGCGCAATTTCGCGCGCGAGGCGACGTCGGCGAGCTCGCTGGCTGTGGCGCCGGGCGCGAAGCTGGTCTGGATCGCGCGGACGACGAAGTGCCGGTCGATCAGCTGCCGGACCTCGTCGATCGAGTTGATCAGCCGCAGCACCTCGCGGCGCGGCGACTCGACCAGCACGCAGCCGTGGCCCGCGCGGACGGTGTCGGAACGCCGCCGGCCCGACAGCAGGCTCATCTCGCCGAAGAACTGGCCGGCGCCCAGCGTGAGCCGCTGTGCACCGTCCTCGCCGGCCTCGATCTCGACGCTGCCGTCGAGGATCACGAAGAAGGAATCCGTGTAGTCGTTGCGCCGGAAGACGACCTCGCCGGCCGGCGGCGCGCTGACCTCGCTGCCGAGGATGAACTCGCGGAACTGCAGCGGGTTGATCGACGCGTACAGCGGCACCCGCTCGCGCATCAGCGCCAGCGTCGCGTCGACATCGAGCCCGAAGGGCAGCTTCGCGAACTTGCCCTGCAGCAGCGGGTGGTCGGCCGGCTGCGTGTCGCGGCCGAGGATGTACTCGACGACCTCGTAGCCCTGGTTGATCGCCTGCTTGATCAGCGGGTAGCCGCCCAGCGCGCCGATCACGTACAGGCCCGGCACGCTGGACCGGTAGCGGCTGTCCAGCTCGGGCAGCGCCATCGGGTCGGGGCCGGAGAAGCGGATGCCGCAGGACTCGACGAAGCGCCGCGGCGGGATCGCGCCGATCCGCGCGATCACGCGGTCGCAGGGCAGGCGCGCCTCGCCGTCGGCGGTCTCCAGCACCAGCACCCAGGGGCGCCCGCCGTCGGCGGCCTGCTCGACGCCGGCCACGTTGCTGTTCCAGGAGACGCCGAGCCTCCCGGTCTCGATCGCGCGCATGACGGCCTTCAGGTTGCCGTCCTTCGCGCGGCTGAACTCGTCCGTGCGGTTGACGATGACGACTTCGTTGTGCGGCGCGAGCGCCAGCGCGTTCTCGATCGCGGCGTCGCCGCCGCCGACGACCGCGATCGCCTCGCCGCGGTATTCATCAGGGTCGTCGAGCTGGTATTGCACGCAGGGCAGGTCGGCGCCGGGCACCTCGAGGCGGCGCAGGTTGCCCTGCAGGCCGATCGCGAACACGACCGCCTCCGCCTGCACCTCGTCGCCGCCCGCCAGCCCGATGCGGAAGCCGCCGTCGCTGGCGGAGATCGAGTCGACACGCGCGCCGGGCCGCAACGCGATGCCCAGCGAACGGATGTCCTGCTGCCAGCGCTGCAGCACCGACTCGCGGGTGCCGGCCTCGAAGCCGAGCTCGCTGCGCAGCGGCAGCACGCCCGGCTCCGCCATCACGTGCTTGCCGCGCTGGTAGCGCTGGATCGTGTTGGCGGGCGCTGCCTCGGCCTCGAGCAGCAGGTGCGGGATGTCGAGCTTCGCCGCGTGCGCGGCGGCGGAGAGCCCGGCGGGGCCGGCGCCGACGATGGCTATCCGGCAGCGTTCCATGTTCCGCCGCGGCTGCGTGCGCCGGCTGCCACGGCTGCGCTCCTCAGCCGCCGTTGCCGCCGGGCGGCCGTGTCGGGCCCGGGGGCGGCGCGCTGGACGGCGGCGCAGTGTCCTGCTGCTGGCCCGGGCCGCTCGGGTTGCGAACCGGCAGCTGGCCGTCGGTCAGGTCCACCTGCTGCCCGAAGGACGTGCCGGTGACGGGCCTGTTGACCTTGGAGCCCGGCTGCGAATCCGAAGTGCTGCCCGGCACGGCACTGCCGTCGGCCGGCGGCGCACTGTCGGGCGGCGCCGTCGGGCTGCGACGGTCGGCGAGGCCCGGCACCAGGACGGACGCGGCGCTGTCGCGCCCGCCGCTCGCGCCGTGGTTCAGCGGACCGGCGCCGTCCTCGAGCAGCCAGCGCGGCGCCTGCTGCAGCAGCTCTGGCTGCGGCTCGCCGTAGGGGATGAACGCGAACTGGCCTGCGACCAGCACCAGCTCGCCGCCCGGGTAGCGGAACACGATCGAGCCGTCGAACACGCCGATGTAGAGGCCGTCCGGCGGCGGCACGCCGGGCGCGGCGCCCGGCGCGTCG
>JBFGAO010000128.1:0-4462 GCA_041568095.1 Steroidobacteraceae bacterium
CTTGGCCAGCGGTGCCCCCGTGGCGTCGAGCAGCAGCGGCAGGTGCCCGTAGCACGGCGGCGCCAGGCCCAGCGCCTGCAGCAGCAGCAGCTGGCGTGGCGTGTTGCTCAGGTGATCGTCGCCGCGCAGTACGTGGGTGACCCCCATCAGCGCGTCGTCGACGGCGTTCGCGAAGAAGAACACCGCCGCGCCGTCGGCGCGCCGGATCACGAAGTCGCCGATCGTGGAGGTGTCCATGGACTGCGGTCCGCGCACGAGGTCGTCGAACTCGACCGGCCCGCTGTCGGGAACCCGGAAGCGCAGCACGGGCTGTCGCCCTTCCGCGAGCCGCGCCGCCCGCGCGGCTTCGTCCAGGTCCCGGCAGCTGCCCGCGTAGCGCGGCGGCTGGCCAGCCGCGAGCTGGCTGCGGCGCGCGACCGCGAGCTCCGCTGGCGTGCAGTAGCAGGCATAGGCGCGGCCCTGCTCCTCCAGCTGGCGCCATGCCCCGGCATAGGCGGCTCCGCGCTCGGACTGCCGGTAGGGCCCGTGCGCGTCTTCAGCGTCGGGGCCGGCATCCCAGTCGAGGCCCAGCCAGCGCAGGTCCGCCAGCTGCGCCTGTTCGAGCGCCGCGTCGCCGCGCTCGCGATCGGTGTCCTCGACGCGCAGCAGGAAGCGGCCGCCGGCCGCGCGCGCGTACAGCCAGCTGAACAGCGCCGTGCGCGCATTGCCGAGGTGCAAATCGCCGGTCGGGCTCGGCGCGAATCTGGTAACGACGGGATCGGGCATCGGGCGCCAGTCTACGGGATCGGCCCGCCCGTCTCACGCGGGATCCTGCGGTAGAATTGCGGCCGCCGCTGCGAGGGGTCGGGTCCATGCCGCTACGAGGGTTTGCCGCAACGCTGTTCGTGATGCTGCCGCTTGCCGCCGTCGCGCAGGCCGGGTCGTCGCTGGCGCCACGCGTCGCCGTCGAGACCACGCACGGCGACTTCGTGCTGGAGCTCGACGCGGTGCGCGCGCCGCTGACGGCGGAGAACTTCCTGCGCTACGTCCGCGACGGGCTCTACGACGGGACGCTGTTCCACCGGGTCATCGCCGGCTTTGTCGTGCAGGGCGGCGGCTACACGGCCGGCTTCCGGGAGGTCCCGCTGCGGGCCGCGATCCCCAACGAGAGCGGCAACGGGCTGTCGAACCAGCGCGGCACGATTGGCCTCGCGCGGATGGACGCGCCGCATTCGGGCAACTCGCAGTTCTACCTGAACGTCGCCGACAACCTCAGGCTGGACCCGCTGCCCAGCCGCTGGGGTTATGCGGTGTTCGGCCGGGTCGTGTCGGGCATGGAGGTCGTCGACCGGCTCGCTTCGCTGCCGACCGGCGCGCTCGGCCCCTTCGGCCAGGACGTCCCGCTGGAACGGCCGCGGATCCTGCGCGCACGAGTACTGGGAGACTCGCCAGCCGATCCGCCGCCGGTCGTCGAGGCTGCGCCGGCCCCGGATGCGCCGGAGCCTGAATCCGAGCCGCCGCCGCCACCCGGCACGCTGCCTTGAGCAGCCTGTTCGCCTCCGACCTGCACCTCGACCCGGCGGCGCCGGCGATCGCCGCGCGCTTCCTGCGCTTCCTCGACGGGCCGGCGCGGCAGGCCACGTCGCTGTACCTGCTGGGTGACCTGTTCGAGGCCTGGATCGGCGACGACGAGCCGGAGCCGGCGCACCGCGAAGTCATGCGGGCGCTGCGCAGGCTGGCGGAGGCCGGGACCGCTGTCTACGTGATGCGCGGAAACCGCGACTTCCTGCTGGGCGAGCGCTTCTGCCGGGAGGCCGGCGCGCTGCTGCTCGACGACCCGGTCATCGCGACGATCCATGGCACTCGCGTGCTGGTCAGCCACGGCGACGGCCTCTGCACCGACGACCGCCCCTACCAGCGGCTGCGCGCGCTGGTCCGCGACCCGCGGATCCGCCGTGGCTTCGAGGCGCTGCCGATCGGCAGGCGCCGCGCGCTCGCCGCACAGGCCAGGGCCGGCAGCCGCGAGCACCTTGCGGCGGCCGGCGAGTACATAACCGACGTCAACCAGCAGGCCGTCGAGGCCCTGATGCGTGCGGCGGGCGTGCGGCTGCTGGTCCACGGCCATACGCACAGGCCGGCGGTTCATCGCTTCCGCGTCGGCGGCGAGGATTGCACCCGCATCGTGCTCGGCGACTGGCATGGCAGCGGCCGCTACCTGCACTGGGACGATGAAGGCTACCGGCTGGCCGACGCGCCGGCCTGAAGGCTCAGCCCGCTTCAGAGCCCGGCTGCAAGGCGTTCGGTCTCGTCCTTCTCTAGCTCGCGTGCGACGTCGGCGAGCTGCTCGGCCGAGCGGTAGCGCCGTGCCGGGTCCTTGGCGATGCAGTTGAACAGGATCGCCTCGAAGCGCTTCAGCTCCGCCGGCAGCTCCGGCAGCGGCGAGTTGGCGTGCTTGTAGATCACCTGCATCGGCGTGCCGGCGACGTAGGGCTTACGGCGCATCAGCATCTCGTAGAAGATCACGCCGATGCTGTAGAGGTCGCTGCGCTCGTCGGTCGGGCGGCCGTGGCCCTGCTCCGGGCTCATGTAGTACGGCGTCCCGAAGATCTCGCCGCTGCCGGTGATCGCCGCATCCAGCTCGAGCTGCTTCGACAGCCCGTAGTCGATCAGCACGACCGAGGAATTGTCCCGCAGCATCACGTTGCCCGGCTTCAGGTCGCGGTGCAGCACGCCGGCCTCGTGCAGCACCCTGAGCGCGTCGGCCATCTGCCGCAGGTAGGTCAGTGCCTGCAGCGGCTTGATGCCGGCCTTGATCCGGGCCCGCAGGTCGCCCAGCGGGAAGTACTCCATCGCGATGTAGGCGTGGTCGTCGCCGACGCCGAAGTCGTGGATCTGCACGACGTTCGGGTGCCGGATCGCCGACGCGATCTGGTACTCGCGCAGGAAGCGGTCGAAGGTCTGCCCCGCGGGCCCGCCCTGCGGCGGCTCCCGCAGCACCTTCAGCACGACCTGGCTGCCGGTCCGCTCGCTCTCGGCGAGGTAGACGTCAGACACCGGCGTCTCGGCCAGCTTGCCGACGTGGCGGTAGCCGCGGATCACGTGGCTGCCGAAGCGGGATACGCGGCTGTCGTCGTCCGCGCCGACGGCCTGCGGTTCCGGCTGGCCGCGCTGGCTGCGGGCTCGCCGCAGCGCATCCACCAGCCGCGCATGGTCCACCTTGCGCTTGGACAGGCAGGCGAACGCGCCGGTCTCCAGCGCCTGCTCGGAGCCGGCCAGCGACGGCTGTGACAGCAGGTAGACGACCGGCGGGAAGCCGTCGCGGCGTGTCAGGTCGCGCAGCCACTCGAGGCCCGCCTCCTCGCCGGGCGAATCGTCGAGCAGCACCGCGTCGTAGGCCGAGCCGCTGAAGTCGGGCGGCAGCCGGCCCTGCGCGGCCGGGTCGTACTCGACGACAGTCGGCGAGTCGAATGCCGTCGTGACGTGCTGCGCGAGCAGCCGCCGGAATGCCGCCTCGTCGTCGATGATCAGGACCCTGACGCCCATCCGCGCGATTCTACCGGAGCGCGGCGCCGGCGGGCGGCGTCGCGAGCGCGAAGACCAGGTCGCAGACGTTGGTGCCGGTCGGCCCGGTGTCGAGCAGGTCGCCGCTGGCCTCCAGCAGGCTGCCGCTGTCCGCGGCCGCAAGGCTGCGCGCTGCGTCGTGGCCGGCGACCGCTGCGCGCGCGACCGTGCCGCCGTCGACGATCGCGCCGGCCGCATCGCCGCTGCCGTCGCGGCCGTCTGTGCCCGCCGCGAGCAGCAGCCGGTCGTCGCGGCCCGCGAACTCGATCGCGGCCGCCAGCGCCAGGTGCTGGCAGCGCCCGCCGCGGCCCGGCTGCGGCGGCAGCCGCACGACGGTCTCGCCGCCGCAGACCAGCAGCGGCTCGCGCTGCTGTGCGAGCGCCGAGCAGACCTGCCGGGCAGCCTGCGCGGCATCGCCCGACAGACGCGCAGGCTCGCGCCGGCAGCCGATGGCGCGGCGTTCAGCCTCACGCTCCGCCGCTGCCATCGCGTCCTCGAGCCGGCCAATGACGCTGACCTCGCAGTTGGCCGGCGCGGCCCGCGGCCCGGCCGCCGAGGCCAGCCGGCGCAGCCACCCCGGCCAGCCATCGCTGACCGGCCGCACCGCCAGTGGGGCCAGCAGGCCAGAGCCCACGATTGCGGGATCGTCGCCGGGTACGTCGGAGATCACGAGCCCCGCGGGTCTTGCGTGTGCGAACAGCGCCGGCAGGCCACCGCCCTTGACGCGCGACAGCGCGGCACGCATCGCATTGAGTTCCTCGACCGGGACGCCGGACGCGAGTCCCCAGGCGCTGAGCCGCCGCAGGTCCTCCAGTCCGACGCCAGGCAACGGCAATTCCAGCACCGCCGAGGCACCGCCGGACACCAGCAGCCAGACCTGCTGGCCTGCCGGGGTTTGCTGCGCGAAGCGGGCCAGCGCCTC
>JBFGAO010000129.1:0-4454 GCA_041568095.1 Steroidobacteraceae bacterium
CCGGCGGCGGCTCGCTGCGGCGGCCAGACGCGCGGATCAGTTCCGCGATCAGGTCCCGTTCCTGCCCGATGTCTTCGTTGCCCATCATGTCCTCACCCCGGCGCGCGCCCCGGCGCACCCAGCAGTTCCTCCGCGCTGCCGCCCAGCTCCGCGATCGCATCGCGGAAGGCGCCGCGCGCTCGCGTCAGCAGCGACTCCGCCGCCTTCTCGCCGCTACCGAGGCGCGCGGCGATCTCCCTGACCGTCAAGCCGTCCACATACTTCCACTCCAGCACCTCCGCGTAATGGCCCGGCAGCGCATCGAGCGTCGCCTCGACGAGCCGGTGCAATTGCGCGCGCCAGGCGCCGGCCTCCGGCGCATCGCCGACCGGCGCGGCCAGCGCCTCGAGGATCGCGCGGACGTTCGGCTGGTCCTCCAGCAGCACGACCCGCTCGCGGCGACGCTGCACCCGCCGCCAGTGGTCGGCGAGCGCGTTGCGGCAGATCTGGCAGAACCAGGTGTACAGCGCGGCCTCGCCACGGTAGCTGTCGAGCCGCTCGATCGCGTTGCAGAAGGTCTGCTGCACGACCTCGCGCGCCGCATCGTCGTCGCCGTCCAGGCGCGCGATCGCGAAGCGGTACAGCCGCGGGAAGAAGCGGTCGAACAGTTCCTGGAAAGCCGCCTCGTCGCCGCCGAGGATCCGGCGGGCGACGGCGCGGTCCGCGTGCACCGTGTCAGCCATCAGTTCATTGGACGCCGCGCGGCTGCGAATCCTTCGCGGCCGGGGCATGGGGCCCGGGGCGATGGCCCCGGGCCCGGTGGGCGGTCAGTCGTCGAGCCGGCGGTCCTTCCAGTTCCACCACTTCAGCAGTTCTTGGTCGGGTTCCGGCGTGCGCGCCGCGTAGGCCGCGCAGCGGAAGGTGTAGAGCAGGCAGGGCTCCTGCTCGTGTCCGGTGATGTCGCAGAGTTTCTGGTAGAGCTGTTCGGGATCGGATTCGGCGAGGTCGCGGATCGAATGGACGCCCAGGTGGCGGAGGTCGGCGGCTACCTGGGGTCCCACCCCAGGCAAGGTGGTCAGCTCGTCGTGCATGGGCAGTGCCCTCCTGTCGCTAGTCCACGGCTCGAGATTACTCCTCGTGGGCGGCGTTTGTGCATCGTGCAGTGCAGCATCAAGCCGGATCCGGCGTTTGTCGCGGCATAAAAAAGCCGCGGCGGGATCACTCCCGCCGCGGCCCGTTCCAGTCGCGCGCTGCTTACTTCTGCAGCGAGCCCTTCGCCTCCGCGGAGACGCTGGCGTTGGCTTTCGCCGAGGCCTTGCCGTCCGAGGCCTGCACGCTGCTGCCGGCGTCGGCATTCGCCTTCGCATCGGCCTGTGCGCGCGGCTCGCGGCGCGGCTGCTCGTCCGACTCCTCGTCGCTGCCGGAGGCGGCGCCGCCCATGGCCTGGGCATTGCCCGCGGCCTGGCCCTGCGCCATCGCCGAGCCCGTCGCCGCCTGCGCGGCCGAGTTCAGCGTCCCGCCCAGCGAACCGCGGGCCTGCGGACGGCGCTGGCGCTGCGGCCGGCTCTCCGGCTGCGACGGCGCCTCGCCGTCAACCTGGTCGTCCGCCTGCTCGGCCTGCCGCGAGGCGAGGTCCAGCGCGCCGGAAGCGGCGCCCGAGCCACGGCCCGACAGGTCCAGCGTCGGCGACTCGCCCGCCGGACGCTCGGCCGCCAGGTTGCCGACCACATCGGCACTGCCGGCGGCATCGCCGCGCAGCGCCTCGCTGGAGGCATCCAGGCTGCCGGCCGCCGAGCCCGCCGCGTCGGCGCTGGCCGACACGGAACGGCTGGCCTGCTCGGCCGTGCCGACGGTCGTGCTGAGCGCTCCCGAGGCCGTCGCCGTCGCGGTCGCGGCCGTCGAGTCGGCCTTGTCCTTGACGCTGCCGACCGTCTCGGTCGCCTTGTTCTTCGCGCGGCCGGCGGTGTCGCGGGCCCGGGAACCCACGTTGCGGACCGTGCCGGTCGCGTCGACGCCCGCGTCGACCGCGCCCCGGACCGCGCCGGTGCCGGTGGCGCCGACGCCGCCCAGCCCGCCTGCGACGGATCCGCCGAGGCCACCCGTGACGCCGCCGCCCAGCACCTGGGCATTGGCGGTCGAGCTCATGGCCAGCACGGCGGCCACGGCTGCGCTTGCCAGAAAGTGATGGGTCTTCATGTCCTTGCTCCTGGTCTCGTCCGCGGACCATCCGCGGCTCTCATAAGCAAGAACGATGGGGGCCCCTGATTTCTTCCCAAGCAGTCACATTTTTTTCTGTGACGCCGGTTCGACCGGCGTGCGGAGCTCGAAACCGACCAGGCCTTTACCATAATCCGGGTCCTGGCCCCGGCGGCCGAGGTCGATCGCCCCTGCGGCGAGGCGCTCCAGCGCCGCCACGGCGCGCGCGCGGTCCGGCTCGGTCATGCCGGCCGCCAGCATCCCGGCCACGATCGGCGTCGCGAACGAGGTCCCGCGGACCGCCGCCCAGGTGCCGCCCGGGTTTGCCGCACGCATGTCGGCGCCGGGCGCCGCGAAGGCGACCTGCGGACCGCGGCAGGCTTCCGGCAGGACCCTCTGCCGCGCGTCGACGCCGGTGACCCCGATCACTTCCGGGTAGGCGGCCGGGTACAGCGGCGGCGCGGACGGGCCGTCGTTGCCGACGGCGGCCACCATCAGGAAGCCCTGCTTCGCGAGCACACGAACGAGCCCGGTCAGCAGCGCGCTGTTGGCGCCGACCAGGCTGATGTTGATGACCGGCACGCGCTCGCGCGCCATCCAGTCCAGCGCGAGCGCCAGCAGCGAGATCGAGCCGCCGGTCGCCTGCCCGCAGAAGATGTCCGCCGCATACAGGCGCGCGCCCGGCTCGACGCCGCGGAAGCCCTCGGCCTGCCCGACCAGCAGCGACGCGACCGCGGTGCCGTGCGCGGCCGGGAACACGCGACCCTCACAGCCGAAACGCCGGATCTCCGTGTCACGGAGAGCCGGGTGCGAGTCGTCCACGCCGCTGTCGATCAGCCCGATCCGCGTGTTCGGCGGGCGGGCCCGAGGCGCGGGGGGCGCGGCGGGCGGCGGCTGCGCAGCGGGCGGCGCCTGCGGCGCGAGCATCCCGCTGTCCAGGTAGACATGGTTGTAATCGTAGGTGCCCTCCGGGTCGAGGCGGCGAATGTTGCGCAGCGCCCGGCGCGTCGACATGTTGGGCGGCGCCTCCAGCACGACGAGCCTGAGCCCGACGCCCTCCAGCGTCCGGTCGCTGACGACGCGGAAACCCGAGGCAATCGCGCGTGCGAGCGCCTCGTCGCTGATCGCGAGCGCGCCGACCTGGCCGCGCACGACCGGGTGGCCGTCGGGATCCGCCTCGAGGACGCCGCGATGGGTCTTCAGCAATTCCTGGACGCGCAGCTTCCTGAGTTCGGCCAGCGGCAGCGACTGGGCCGTGCGCAGCGTGTCCTGCACCGTGCGCTCGACCGCCGGCACCTGCGGCAGCTGCGCCGACGGCAGGGGCGGCAGCCCGACCTGGGCGGCCGCCGGCCCGGCCCCGACGGCCGCCAGGCAGATCAGCAGGATGGCGCGTATTCCCTTCATATCGTTCCCGTTCCCGTCGGATGCCGGTCCCTGCGCGCCGGAATGCTAGCATTGCAGCGCGCGCTTCCTGTCTTGGAATACGCGCGGGAGCATCCGTTTCATCCCGGCGGGAAGAAAAACCGCACCCCGGACGTATCACAGATGACGACGGCCGATCCGCTCGACGAGATTCGCGGGCAACTGGGCGAGCTGCTGCCGAGGCTGCGGCGCTTCGCCCGGGTCATCACCCGCAACGTGCACGACGCGGACGACCTGGTTCAGGTGGCGGTGGAAAAGGCCCTGACCCGCGCCGCGCAGTGGCGGCCGGACTCGCGGCTCGACAGCTGGATGTTCGGAATCATGAAGAACGCATGGATAGACGAGGTGCGCGCACGCCGACGGCGGGACCGCGTACACGCGCCGGCCGAGGCCGGCGAGGCCGTCGGCGACCGCTCCGCCGAGGGGCGCGACATCGCGCTGTCCGTGCAGGCGGCGATGCAGAGGCTGCCGGAAGAGCAGCGCATCGCGATCGGGCTGGTGCTGGTCGAGGGACTCTCCTACAAGGAGGCGGCCGACGCGCTCGGCATCCCCATCGGCACGCTGACCAGCCGGCTGGCGCGCGGCCGCGAGACGCTGCAGGCGTTGCTCGGCGGCCAGGGAGGGGCGCAGTCATGAAGTTCACCGACGAGATGCTGATGGCCTACGCCGACGGCGAGCTGGACCTCGTCGCGCGGGCCGAGATCGAGGCTGCGATCGCCAGCGATCCCGAGGTCGCGCGGGCGGTGGAGCGCCATCGCGCGCTGCGCGCGCAACTGCAGTCCGCCTATGGCCGGGTGCTGGACGAGCCGGTGCCGGAAAAGCTCGCCGCGCTGGTCGCGCCGAGGGCCCGGGCCGCC
>JBFGAO010000130.1:0-4453 GCA_041568095.1 Steroidobacteraceae bacterium
TCGGCGTCGAGGACAGCGACGTCAACCGCGTCGACCTCGGTCCGCCGGTCCGGCTCGGCGCGCAACGGATCGTGCCGACCCGCGACGTGGCCGACTACCTGGCCGAGGTCGACGAGCTGCGGCGCGAGGCGGGCCGCGAGCGCCAGAAATCGCTGCTCGGCGCGCCGCTGGCCGACGCGGACGAATGAGCGCGGCCGCCGGGCCTGGCGCCGCAGCCCGATACCGGCGGCGGGGGCCGGTCCGCTAGAATCCGCGCTTCATGTTGCTCTCCGTCGTCATCCTGGCCGCCGGCCAGGGCAAGCGCATGCACAGCGACCTGCCCAAGGTCCTGCAGCCGCTGGCCGGCCGGCCGCTGCTCGCGCACGTGCTCGACACGGCCCGTGCGCTGTCGCCGGCGGCGATCCACGTCGTCTACGGCCACGGCGGCGAGCGGGTCCGCGACGCGCTCGCAGCGCCGGACCTGTCCTGGGTGCTGCAGGCGGAGCAGAAGGGCACCGGCCACGCGCTGCAGCAGGCCATGCCGGCAATCCCGGATGAACATCTGGTACTCGTTCTCTACGGTGACGTACCGCTGGTCCGGGCCGCGACGCTGCGCTCGCTGTGCGAACGCGCCGGCCCCGGGGCGGTCGCGCTGCTGACGGCCGAATTGCCGGATCCGGCCGGCTCCGGGCGGGTCATCCGCGACCGCAGCGGCCGCGTCGCGCGGATCGTCGAGCACCGGGACGCGAACCGCAAGGAACTGGCGGTCAACGAGGTCAACACCGGCCTGCTGGCGGCGCCGGCCGGCCCGCTGCGGCGCTGGCTCGGGGCCCTGCGCTGCGACAATGCGCAGCAGGAGTACTATCTGACCGACTGCATCGTCGCGGCCGTCCGCGACGGGCTGGCCGTCGAGGCGGTCGTCGCGGGTTCGGCGAGCGAGGTACAGGGAGTGAACGACAAGCTGCAACTCGCCGAGGTCGAGGCCGCGCACCGCCGCGAGCGCGCCGCGGAACTGATGGCGGCCGGCGTCACGGTCGTGGACCCGGCGCGGCTGGACGTGCGCGGCAAGGTCAGTTGCGGGCGCGACGTCGTGCTCGACGTCAACGTGATCCTCGAGGGCGAGGTCACGCTCGGCGACCGCGTCCGCGTCGGGCCGAACACGATCCTGCGCGACTGCACGATCGGTGCCGGCACCGAGATCCGCGCGAACTGCGTCGCCGAGGGCGCGACGACCGGTGTGGACTGCGTGATCGGGCCCTTCTCGCGGCTGCGGCCGGGCACGCGCCTCGCCGACGGCGCGCACATCGGCAACTTCGTCGAGGTCAAGAACAGCGAGATCGGCGCCGGCAGCAAGGCCAACCACCTCAGCTACGTCGGCGACGCGACGGTCGGCGCCGGCGTCAACATCGGCGCCGGCACCGTGACCTGCAACTACGACGGAGCGGACAAGCACCGGACGACGATCGGCGACGGCGCCTTCATCGGCTCGGGAACGATGCTGGTCGCGCCGGTCAGCGTCGGCGAGCAGGCGACGATCGGCGCCGGCTCGACGATCACGAAGCCGGCCCCGGCCGGCAAGCTGACGATCGAGCGCGGCCGCCAGCAGACGGTGGACGGCTGGAAGCGGCCCGCAAAGGACAGGAAGTAGCTTGAACGACAGGACGACGCCCGCGATGGAATCGGGTCAGGGACGGGCACAGGACTTCAGCATCGAGCCGCAGGAAGGCTACCTGCTGGCGCGCCTCGTGCCCGGCTTCGAGATCACGCCCGAGCGGATGGCGCGAGCCTGGGTGCAGCTGGGCGAGATCTGCCGCGACTGCGGCGTGTTCCGCGTGCTGGCCGTAGGCGAGGTCGGCGCCCGCCGGATGCGGACGACGGATTCCTACGAGAATGCCAACGTCGCGGCGCGCGAGGTGCCGGGCGTCACGGTCGCCTGCGTGCTGACCGGCCACGTGCCCGACGAGAAGACGGACCTTTTCAAGATTGCCGCGCTGAACCGCGGCGTGCGGGTCGAATTCTTCGTCGACCAAGCAGAGGCGCTGCGCTGGCTCGGCGTCGCGGCAGCCGCGCGCCCCTGAGCACCGCGCGGATCCGTGACCGGCGGCCGGGTCCGGCCGCCCTCCCGATGCTCTAGAATGGCCGCTCGGCCGGCCCGGGATCCCTCCCCGGGCGGCCGGTCTTCGGCGCGGTTCGTCGGGAGTCTGACCAGCATGTGCGGAATTGTCGGGGCGGTGGCCGGGCGCGATGTCGTGCCCATACTGATCGACGGCCTCAGGCGCCTCGAGTACCGGGGCTATGACTCGGCCGGCGTCGCGGTACTGAACGGCGGCGGCGAGGTCGCGCGGCTGCGCGCGGTCGGCAAGGTCGCCAGGCTGAGCGAGGCGCTCGAGGCGAGCCCGACGGCCGGCCAGCTCGGCATCGCGCACACGCGCTGGGCGACGCACGGCGTGCCGAGCGAGCGCAACGCGCACCCGCACGTGTCGCAGGACGGCGTCGCGATCGTCCACAACGGCATCATCGAGAACCACGAGCAGCTGCGCGAGGAACTGCTTTCGCTCGGCTACGAGTTCTCGTCCGAGACCGACACCGAGGTCATCGCGCACCGGATCCACCACCACCTGAAGGACGCCGGCGACCTGTTCACGGCCGTGCGCCGCACCGTCGCCGACCTGCACGGCGCCTACGCACTGGCGGTCATGTGGGGCAGGGATCCCGACTGCATCGTGATCGCGCGCGCCGGCTGCCCGGCGGTCGTCGGCCTCGGCGAGGACGAGAACTTCGTCGCGTCGGACGTCGCGGCGCTGCTGCCGGTCACGCGCCGCTTCCTGATCCTCGAGGAGGGCGACGTCGCCTGCGTGCGGCGGCGCAGCCTGCAGGTCGTCGACGCCGCCGGCCAGCCGGTCGAGCGCGAGGCCTATGTGTCGGAACTGTCGGCCGACGCGGCCGAGCGCGGCGACTACGCGCATTACATGCTGAAGGAGATCCATGAGCAGCCGCGCGCGGTCGCGCAGACGCTTGCGGAGCGGATCGCGAACGGCCGGCTGCTGGCCCAGGCCTTCGGTCCCGCCGCGATGGAGGTGCTGGCGCGGACCGAGGCCGTGCACATCGTCGCCTGCGGCACGAGCTACCACGCCGGCGTTGTCGCCGGTTACTTCATCGAGCAGCTGTGCCGGCTGCCCTGCCGCGTCGAGATCGCCAGCGAATTCCGCTACCGCGACCCGGTCGTGCCGCCGAACACGCTGTTCGTGTCGATCTCGCAGTCCGGCGAGACGGCGGACACGCTGGCGGCACTGTGGCTCGCGCGCGACGAGGGCTTCCTGTCCACGCTGGCGATCTGCAACGTGCCGGAGAGCTCGCTGGTGCGCGAGTCGGAGCTGGTGATGCTGACCCGCGCCGGACCGGAGATCGGCGTCGCGTCGACGAAGGCCTTCACGACGCAGCTCGCCGCGCTCGGCATGCTGGTCGTGGCGCTGGGCCGCGGCCGGGGCATGGACGCGGAGCGCGAGCGGCGCATCGTGCAGCGGCTGCTGGAACTGCCGGCGATGCTGGAGCAGACGCTGGCACTGGACCCGCAGGTCCGCGAGCTCGCGGCGAAGATCGCCGACCGCCACCACGCGCTGTTCCTGGGCCGCGGCGCGCTGTTCCCGATCGCGATGGAGGGGGCGCTGAAGCTGAAGGAGATCTCCTACATCCACGCCGAGGCCTATGCGGCCGGCGAGCTGAAGCACGGCCCGCTGGCGCTGGTCGATGCCGACATGCCGGTCATCGCGGTTGCGCCGAACAACGACCTGCTCGAGAAGGTCAAGTCCAACCTGCAGGAGGTCCGCGCGCGCGGCGGCATGCTGTACGTGTTCGCGGATCCGGAATCCGGAATCGAGCCGTCGGACGGCGTGCAGGTCATCACGATGCCCCGCCACGTCAGCTACTTCCAGGCGCCGGCCGTCTACACCGTGCCGCTGCAGCTGCTGGCCTACCACGCCGCGGTGCTGAAGGGCACCGACGTCGACCAGCCCCGCAACCTCGCCAAGAGCGTCACGGTCGAGTAGGCATTGCGGTACCTGGGCGCCGAGTAACGCTGTGTTCTGTACCTATCGCCGGGCGGAAACCGGCGATACAGGCCCCGCCTGAATCCACCTAAGTTGCCGTCGTAACTACCGGAACTGCGCCCGGACCCCAGGGGCGGCGCAGCCCGGGCGGGAGGTCGCGGCAATGAAGGCACAAGGAAGGGCGCTCTTCGCCAGCCTGGCGCTGGCGGGGCTGCTGGTCGCAGTCAGCGGCTGCAGCGGCAGCGACGGCAGGCAGGGAGATCCGGGACCGGCGGGACCGCCGGGAGCCGCGGGCCCGCCCGGCACGCCCGGTCCCTCCGGCCCCCCGGGCGCCGCCGACGTCGGCAGCGCCAGGCTGATCACCGCGACCGTGACTGGGGTCTCCATCGGCACGGGCCAGCCGACGATCTCTTTCCGGCTCGTCGACA
>JBFGAO010000131.1:0-4444 GCA_041568095.1 Steroidobacteraceae bacterium
CGGATCTGCGCAGTCATGCGGCGCAGCGCCCGGTCGCGCTCCGCGCGCGCCGCGTCCACCGCGGCCAGTTCCCGGGAACTCTGCCTTTCGAACTCTGCGAGCCGCGCCCGCTCGGCCGCCTCCTGGGCCGCGGCTTCCTCGACGGCGGCCACCGCCGCCTGGATCTCGGAGATCTTCTCCGCCCGCGCCCGGCCGAGGTAGGAGTAATAGACGAGCATGCGGCCGAAGGCGGCCGGGTCGCGCTGGCTCAGCAGCAGCTTCAGTTGCTCCTCGCGGCCGCTCATGTAGGCGGCGCGCAACTGTGAAGCCAGCGCGTCGCGCTGCTGGCGCAGGAAGCGTTCGTTGCGGGCCCGCTCCGCGGCGAGTTCCGCGAGCCGCCGGTCGCTCGCGGCGATCTGCTTGCGTACCTCCCCGAGCCGGCCGCGCGCGGCGCGCGTCTGCTCCTCCGCGTCGCGCAGCGCGGCGGCCAGCGCGTCGCGCCGGTCCGTGTCCTGGCGCACGGAGCGCTGCAGGCGTTCGATCCGCTCCCGGACCTCCTTCAGCTCGGCCTGCGGGTCGCGGTCGGCAGCCGCGGCCGCGGCCGCCGTCAGCAGCCCGGCAGCCAGCAGGGCCGGCCAGCGCAGGGATGGTGCAAGTGCTTGATAGTGCAGGATCGTTACCCCAGTCCCGCCGTCGCCCGGGCAGTGGTTATAATGCGCGGCTCTTTTGCTGTCCGCGGCCCCTGGAGCCGCCCAACCGCGAGCCCATGGACCGACTGTTCGATTATTTCACCAACCATCCGTTCCTCGCCGGCGGCGCCGTGCTGATGGTGATCGTCGTGCTGGCCTACGAGATCCGCCAGCGCTCGCTGGGTGCGGGCGCGGTGTCGCCGGCGCAGGCGATCCGCATGATGAACGATGGCGCGGTCGTCGTGGACGTCCGTGCGGCGGGCCGCTACAAGGACGGCCACATCCAGGGCGCCCGCAACGTGCCGGGCGACCAGCTTGCCGAGGGCACGCTGCCCCTCGAGAAGCTGGCCGACAAGGCGCTGATCGTCTGCTGCGACGACGGCGCGACCTCGGCTTCGGCCGCCCGCACGCTGGCGCGCGCCGGCTTTTCCAGCGTGTTCACGCTGCGCGGCGGCCTGACAGCCTGGCGGCACGAGAACCTGCCGGTCGCGAAGGGCTGAGCGATGGAGCGGCCGAGGGTCACGGTCTACACGGCCGGCTGGTGCGGCTATTGCCAGCAGGCGCGCGGCCTGCTCGAGCGCCACGGCGTCCCGTTCGACGTGGTCGACGTCGAGGACAGCGCGGAATTGCGCGAGCAGATGGTCGCGCGCAGCGGGCGGCGCTCGGTGCCGCAGGTATTCGTGGGGAATCATCATGTCGGCGGCTTCCACGAGCTGGCGGCAGTCGTTCGGAGCGGCGAACTGGACCGGCTGCTGGCCGGGGCGGATGATGCCGCGGCAACATCACAAGAGAGGAATTAGACGATGGCTGACGAAGACAAGACCCAGGCTGGCGCAACCGGCGCGACCGGTGCCGACGGCGGCGACGCCGCCGCCAACGGCCAGGGCCCGGCCGTTGCGCTGCAGACGGTCTACATCAAGGACCTGTCCTTCGAGTCCCCCAAGGGCCCGTTCGTGCCCGCCCAGTCACAGGACCCGAAGATCTCGCTGAACCTGAACACGGCCTCGTCGTCGGTCGGCCAGGACGCCCACGAGGTGGTGCTGACCGTGACGCTGGAAGCCAAGAACGGCGACATCGCCGTCTACCTGGCCGAGGTCAAGCAGGCCGGCGTGTTCATCGTGCGCGGCTTCAACGCCGACGACACGCGCCGCATTCTCGGCACCTTCGCGCCGAACCTGCTGTTCCCGTATGCACGCCAGACCGTCTCCGATGTCGTGACGAAGGGCGGCTTCCCGCCGTTCCTGCTGCCGCACATCAACTTCGACGCGCTGTTCGAGCGCTCTCTGCAGGAGCAGGCGGCGCGCCAGGGCCAGCAGGCCGCGGCATCGCCCGAACAGGCGAACTGAGCGGGCCGATGCGCCCGATCGTGCTGCTCGGCGCCGGCTCCTGGGGCACGGCGCTCGCGATCCAGTTCGCGCGCGCCGGCCGCCCGACCATCCTGTGGGGCCGTGCCGAGGACGAGCCGGAGAAGCTCGCGCGGGAGCGCGTCAACACGCGCTACCTGCCGGGCGCCGAGTTCCCGCCGGCGCTCGCGATCGAGCCGGATCTTGCCAGGGCCGTCGGCAGCGCCGACGACATCCTGGTCGTCGTGCCCTCCAGCGTGCTGCGGCTCGTGCTGCAGCAGGTCCAGCCGATGCTGCGGCGCGGGGCGCGCGTCGCCTGGGCCAGCAAGGGCTTCGAATTGTCCACCGGCAAGCTCCCGCACCAGGTCGCGCGCGAGGTGCTGGGGCCGGACGTGCCGATCGCGGTGCTGTCGGGCCCGACCTTCGCACGCGAGGTCGGCGAGGGCCTGCCGACCGCGATCGCGGTCGCGTCGCCGGACGAGGCCTTCGCGAAGGAACTGGCCGTGTCGATCACGACCGAGCGGCTGCGCGCCTATACGCAGTCCGACATCGTCGGCGTCGAGATCGGCGGCGCGGTCAAGAACGTCATCGCGATCGCGACCGGCGCCTCGGACGGCATGGGCTTCGGCTCCAACGCCCGCGTGTTCCTGATCACGCGCGGGCTCGCGGAGCTGGTCCGGCTCGGCGTCGCACTGGGCGCGAAGCCCGAGACGCTGATGGGCCTGGCCGGCCTCGGCGACCTGGTGCTGACCTGCACCGACGACCAGTCCCGCAACCGCCGCTTCGGCCTTGCGCTGGCGAGGGGCAAGCCGATCGAGCAGGCCATCGAGGAGATCGGCCAGGTCGTCGAGGGCTACCACGCGGCGAAGGCCGTGCGCCTCGTCGCCCAGCGCCACGGCGTGCAGATGCCGATCTGCGAGCACGTCTACCAGGTGCTGTACGAGGGCATGACGATCCCCGACGTCGTCGAGTCGCTGCTGCAGCGCGAGGTCATCCCGGAGAACTAGCCGGGGCCCGGCCCCGATTGCGGGAAGCCGAGCTGGCGCCAGGCCTCGAACACGACGATGGCCGCGGCATTCGACAGGTTGACGCTGCGGTTGCCCGGCACCATCGGCAGCCGGACCTGGAACTCCTCGCTGAACTGCGCCAGCAGCTCCGCCGGCAGCCCGCGGGTCTCGCGCCCGAACAGGAAGGCGTCGCCGGCGCGGTAGGCCGGCTCCGTGTACAGCCGCTTCCCCGCCGTCTCCACCGCGAACACGCGCGCGCCATCGAGCGCCGCCAGGCAGGCCGGCAAGTCGGCATGCTCGCGGACCCGCGACAGCTCGTGGTAGTCGAGCCCTGCGCGCCGCACCCGCGGGTCCGCCAGCGAGAAGCCCAGCGGATGCACCAGGTGCAGCGTCGCCCCGGTGTTCGCGCACATCCGGATCACGTTGCCGGCATTGGGCGGGATCTCGGGCTCGAACAGGATCACATGGAACATCGGCCCACTATAATCGCGCGATGGCCGCCGCCGCCCCCGCCCCCGACCCGTCGCTCGCGCTGACCTTCTGCGGGCTCAGCTTCGCGTCGCCGATCGTGCTGCTGTCGGGCTGTGTCGGCTTCGGCGAGGAGTACACGCGGGTCGAGGGCTTCTCGAACCGCGACGTCGGCGCGATCGTGCTGAAGGGCACGACCGGCCAGCCGCGGCTCGGCAACCCGCCGCACCGCGTCTACGAGACGCCGATGGGCATGATCAACGCGATCGGCCTGCAGAATCCCGGCGTGGACCATGTCGTCAGGAACATCCTGCCGACGCTGGACTTCAGCGAGACGCGCTTCCTCGCCAACGTCTGCGGCTCGACCATCGACGAGTACGTCGAGGTCACGCGGCGCTTCGACGACTCGCCGATCGACGCGATGGAGATCAACATCTCCTGCCCGAACGTCAAGGAGGGCGGGGTCCAGTTCGGCAACTATCCCGAGATGTCCGCGCGGGTCGTCGAGGCCTGCCGCAAGGTCACCAAGAAGCCGCTCATCACCAAGCTGTCGCCGAACCAGACCGACATCCGCGACAACGCCCGTCACTGCATCGAGGCCGGCGCGGATGCGCTCGCAGTCATCAACACGATCACAGGCATGGCGATCGACGTGGAGGCGCGCACGCCCGTCATCGGCAACGTCCAGGGCGGCCTTTCCGGGCCGGCGATCAAGCCGATAGCCCTGCTCAAAGTGAAGCAGGTCTACGAAGTGGCCGGACCTCTCGGCATTCCGATTTTGGGCCAGGGCGGCATCACGACGACCGGGGACGCGCTCGAGTTTCTGATCGCCGGCGCCACCGCGGTCGGCGTCGGCACTGCGCTCTTCTACGAGCCGCTCTTGTGCCGCACGATCAACGACGGCATTCGCGACTACCTGACTCGCCACAGCATGTCGTCGCTCGACGAGCTGATCGGC
>JBFGAO010000132.1:0-4441 GCA_041568095.1 Steroidobacteraceae bacterium
CAGGCCTGGCGCCGCGCGTCGGCATCACCCTCGGCCTGGCGCATCGCCGCGTAGAAGCCCGGCAGGTTGCGGCCATGCCGCTCGAGTTCGCGCCGCAGGCCCGGCAGGCAGCGGTAGTACGTGGACACGGCGGCGAGCCGTGCGTTGTTCAGCCGGCCATGCTGCTCGATGCCGAGCTCGCGCAGGCCTTCCGCCAGCCGGTCCAGTTCGCGGGCCTTGGCCTCGGCCAGCGCCGGCACCGGCACGCCGCTCGCATACAGTGCTGCCAGGCGCTCGCGCACCTCGACCATGCGCTCGGCTGCATCCCGCTGGCGCTGGCGCCGCTCGTGCCAGCCGTCCGGCGGCCCGCCATGCACGGCGAACCAGCGCCGCAGCCCCTCCTCCTCGACGACCGTCGCGAAGGCCTCGTTGAAGTCAGCGTCCCCCGGCACCCATAGCAGCTGGTGCGCGAGCTCGTGGAAGATAAGGCCCGCCAGTTCGGCTGCCTCCTGGCCCAGCATCGTGTTCAGCACCGGGTCCCGGAAATGGCCGAGCGTCGAATAGGCCAGCGCGGGGCCGATCCAGACGTCGTCGCCGCGCTGCGCCCAATGGCGCGCCGCGCGGACCGCCGCCGCCTCGTAGAAGTAGCCGCGGTAAGCGACGCAGCCCGTTACCGGGTAGCACCAGCGACGCGGCTCGACAGAGTAGCGCGGCGCGGCAAACAGGTTCCAGACCGCATAGCGACGGCCGAGGTCGGCATAGCGGCGGTAACTGCCGTTGTCGGGCAGGCCCAGTTCGGCGAAGGCGAAGTCGCGCGCGGCCACGGCGACCTCGAGCTCGCGTCGCAGGCCGGATTCGAGGTCGTCGCGCGCGAGCAATTCGTCGATCGGCTGCCCGCGCCTGCTCATGTCGAGCTGCCCGGACGCGACGTGCATCAGGTAGCAGCCCGGCATCGTCGCCGCGACCAGCAGCAGCATTGGCAGCGCGGCGCGGGGCCGGCGAAAGGCTTCGGTTAACATGGCGCGATGAAAGTCTATCTGGTCGGCGGCGCGGTCCGGGACGAGCTGCTGGGCCTGCCGGCCGGAGAGCGCGACTGGGTCGTCGTCGGCGCGACGCCCGAGGCGATGCGCGACGCCGGCTATCGCCAGGTCGGGCGCGACTTCCCGGTGTTCCTGCACCCCGAGTCCGGCGAGGAGTACGCGCTCGCGCGCACCGAGCGCAAGACGGCTCCGGGCTACCACGGCTTCGAATTGCGCTTCTCCCCCGACGTCACGCTCGAGGAGGACCTGCGTCGCCGCGACCTGACGGTCAATGCGATCGCGAAGTCGGCGGACGGCAGGCTCGTCGACCCCTGGGGCGGGCAGCGCGACCTGGAGCAGCGCCTGCTGCGGCATGTGTCGCCGGCCTTCAGCGAGGACCCGGTGCGCGTGCTGCGCGTCGCGCGCTTCGCCGCGCGCTTCGCGCCGCTCGGATTCTCGGTCGCCGACGAGACGCTCGCGCTGATGCGCGAGCTCGCGGCCTCCGGCGAGATGGACGCGCTGGTGCCCGAGCGCGTCTGGCAGGAGACCGACCGGGCGCTGGCGGCCGCGGCGCCGGCCGCCGGGCTGCGGGTGCTGCGCGACTGCGGCGCGCTGGCCAGGGTCTTCCCGGAACTGGACGCACTGTACGGCGTGCCGCAGCCGGAGCGCTGGCACCCGGAGGTCGACACCGGCCGGCACATGGAGCTGGTGCTGGAGGCGGCAGCCGCGCTGACCGGCGAGCCGCGGATCCGCTTTGCCGCGCTGATGCACGACCTCGGCAAGGGCACGACGCCGCGCGCGGACTGGCCCGCCCACCACGGCCACGAGGAGCGCGGCGTCGCGCTGATCGAGGCGCTGGCGGCACGGCTGCGCGTGCCGGTCGCGCACCGCGAGCTCGCCGTGCTCGCGTCGCGTTGGCATGGCCGCGTCCATCGCGCTGAGGAGCTGCGCCCGGGCACGGTGCTGGGCTTGCTGGAGGACTGCGACGCCTTCCGGCGCCCGCAGCGCTTCGCCGAACTGCTGCTCGCCTGCGAGGCGGACTACCGCGGTCGCGATGGCTGGCGGGACCGGCCCTACCCGCAGGCCGCGCTGCTGGCAGCGGCGCTCGCCGCGGCGCAGCAGGTGTCGCTGACGGCGGCCGAGCGCGAGGGACTGGCCGGCGAGCAGGTCGGCGCCGCGCTGCGGCAGCGACGGCTCGAGGCCGTCAGCGGGGCCCGCGCGGGCTGAGCGCGCTCAGCGGTACCAGTAGAAACCGACGCCGGCGTAGGCCGTGCTGCCGACCAGTTCGGTGTCGGTGACGCCGACCCGCAGGTTCCAGTCGAAGGCGCGGCGGGTCTCGATGACGAGCCCGACCGCGATCGTCTCCGACTCCAGCCGGTCGAAGGCGCCGACGTCGTTCGCGTACTCGAGGCTCGCGACGACGCGGCCGAGCCGGCGCTCGACGCCCGCGACCCAGCTCCGCTCGAAGAAGCTGTGTGCGCGCCCGACCGCCGAGGCCTGCAGCAGTTCCAGCGCCGGGCGGTGCAGGATCAGCTGCGGCGGCAGGTTGAACACGTCGAAGGTGAAGCGCCCGACCCGGCACATCGTCTGCGAGTAATCATAGTTCGTGCCGCGCAAGTACCAGCCGCCGCGCTCGCCGGACCAGCGCAAGCTGAGCCCGATGCCGGTGTCGCGGCCGTCGCAGGCGCCGACGACCGGCGCGCCGGGCGGGTTCGGCACCTGCACGTCGAACTCGATGTCGCGGAAGCGCGCCTCGAGACCGATGCGCAGCGCCTCGAAGCCCAGCGACGCGCCGGCGACGACGGTGCGGGTCTCGGCCGCTGCCGGGTCGCCCCACCACTCGTGGCCGAGGTGCAGGCCCAGCGGGCCGTCGAAGCGGTGGCTCAGGCGCAGCCCGACGAAGCGCGTATCGATGTCGCTGAAGTCCGAGCCCGCGTCGCTGCGCGCGACGTCCAGGCCGAGCCAGGTCGCGCTGCCGAGCCGCCAGTCCAGGCCGGCGTCGACGCCGAAGCCGGAACGGTCGTCGGCCTGCAGGCCGGCGCGCAGCACCAGCGCCGGGCCCTCCGCATCGGCCGCCGCCGCGGTCCCGACGCCCGCCAGCAGCAGCATTGCCAACCAGTCACGCGTACGCATAGACGATCACTCCCGCGATCAGCAGTCGGTAGATGGCGAAGGGCAGCAGCCCGATGCGCTCGATGACGCGCAGCAGCCAGTGGATGCAGGCATAGCCGGTCACCGCGGACACGGCGACGCCGAGCGCCATCATCGCCCAGCCGGCGCCGTCGCGGCCCGTCGTCAGGAGCTGCCACAGCTCGTAGCCGCCGGCCAGCGCGATGCCGGGCACGGCCAGCAGGAAGGAGAAACGCGCGGCGTCGGCGCGCCCGAAGCCGAGCGCGCGGGCCGCCGTCATCGTGACGCCCGAGCGCGAGGTGCCCGGCATCAGCGCCAGCGCCTGCGCGCAGCCGATCAGCACGGCATCGCGCCAGCCGAGCGTATCGAGGCCGCGCGCGCTGCGGCCCCAGCGGTCGGCCGCCCACATCAGCAGCGCGAAGCCGGACAGCGTGCCGGCGACGAACAGCGGGTTGCGCAGCATCGTCTCGATCAGCGAGCCGAAGGCGAAGCCGGCCGCCAGCACCGGCACGGTGCCGATCGCGACGCACCAGGCGAGCCGGCCGTCGGTCGTCAGCGGCTGCCCGCGCAGCGAACCGAACCAGGCGACCGCCATCCGGGCCAGGTCGGCGCGGAAGTAGCCGACGACCGCCAGCAGCGTGCCGACGTGCACCGCGACGTCGAAGGCCAGCCCCTGGTCGCGCCAGCCGAAGGCATGCGGCACCAGGATCAGGTGCCCGGAACTGGAGATCGGCAGGAACTCGGAGAGCCCCTGCACGATCGCGAGCACGATGGCCTGAACCGGTTCCAACCGACCTCCTAGAGGCTCGCCGACAGGTCGCGGAACGCGAAGCCGGACCAGGGCCCGGCGAGGCCGCGCGCCAGCGCCATCACCTTGAATCGCTCACCCATCTCGCCCGGCAGCAGCAGCGTGCCGGCGTCCCTCGCCAGCGCGGCGGCCTGCTGCGGCCCCGCCTGCTGCTGCGCCTCCGCGAGCACCCGGTCTATCCCCAGCGCCGCCAGGAAATGCGCCTGCGTCGCGAAACCGCCCGGCACCAGCCCGGCCGGCTCGGCGGCCTCGGCCAGCGCCGTGAAGTCCACCCAGGCAGTCAGGTCCTGCAGGCCCGGACGCGCGAGCACGTCCTCGACCCGCCGGTGCCGGAAGAAGCCGCAGAGCGTCCCCCCGTCGCGCGACGGATGGTAATACTGCGCGCGCGGCAGCCCGTAATCCACGACCAGCATCACGCCGCGTGCCAGCGTCGCCGTCGCCGCCGCCAGCCAGGGTCCCAGTGCCGGCCGCAGCTCGGACAGGTAGCCATCGGCGAGCCCGCCCG
>JBFGAO010000133.1:0-4413 GCA_041568095.1 Steroidobacteraceae bacterium
ACCGCGACGGCATCGTGTTCCTGCACGCGGTGCGGCCGGGCCCGGCCAGCCGCAGCTACGGCCTGCAGGTCGCGCAGCTGGCCGGCGTGCCGCGCGAGGTGATCGGCAGCGCGCGCGCCTACCTCGAGCGGCTCGAGCAGCGCGCGCCGCAGGCGGAGCCCGGCCCGCAGGCGGCGATGCCGCTCGAGCGCGCGGAGCAGCCGCAGGCCGCGCTCGACCACCTGCGCGAGATCGACCCGGACCGGCTGACGCCGCGCGAGGCGCTGCAGGCGCTGTACGAACTGAAGTCGAAGCTCTAGCCGGCCCCGAGTCGCCCGCCTGACAGGAAGCGTGCGACCGCGTCTGCGACCGACGAGGACAGCAGCATGCCGACGTGGCTGACCGGCAGGCGCAGCATGTCGGCCGCACCGGGCAGTTCCGTCTCGTCCACCGCGACGGTTCCGTCGTTGGGTCCCGCAAAGTCTGCGAACAGCCGGCCGAGCCCGGCCGAGGTCGTGCCGGCGACGACGCCGATCTCGCGCTCGCCCTGCCAGGCGCGGCGCCGCTGTGCCGTCAGCGCCGCGAGCGCCAGCGGGCCCAGCAGCTGCGGGCCCAGCATGCGCCCGGCCAGTGCGCGCGCCGCCCGCGAGCCCTGCACCGGCGAGCCGAGCAGCGCGACGCGACCGGGCGGCAGCGCGGCATGGCGCTCCAGCGTCTCGAGGATCACGAGGCCGCCGAGGCTGTGGCCGATCAGGTGCACGCGCTCGCCGGCCGCGCGCATCCGCGCGGCGAGCGCATCGGCGACCTCGTCCATCGAGGCACGCGTCGACGGGTAGCGGAAGGCGTCAGGCGCGAAGCCGGCGGCGGCAAGCCGGCTGCGCAGCAGCCAGTTGTCCAGCCCGACCATCCACAATCCGTGGACGAACAGGACCGGCGTGCCGCGCGTCCCGTCCACTCAGCCGGGCGGCGTCACCGGCGGCCGCAGCCGGATGTGCAGTTCGCGCAATTGCGCCTCCCCGACCTCGGCCGGCGCGTCGGTCAGCGGGCACCAGGCGGACTGCGTCTTCGGGAAGGCGATGACGTCGCGGATGCTGTCGGCGCCGGCGATCAGCATCGCGAGCCGGTCCAGCCCGAAGGCGATGCCGCCATGCGGCGGCGCGCCGTAGGTCAGCGCCTCGAGCAGGAAGCCGAATTTCCGGCGCGCCTCGTCGGGGCCGATGCCGAGCAGCGAGAACACCGCGCTCTGCAGTTCCTCGCGGTGGATGCGGATCGAGCCGCCGCCGATCTCCGAGCCGTTCAGCACCATGTCGTAGGCGCGCGCGAGTGCCTGGCCCGGGCTGGCCGCCAGCGCGGCCGGGTCCGGGTCGACTGGCGACGTGAACGGGTGGTGCATTGCGACCCAGCGCTTCGCGTCGGCGTCCCACTCGAACATCGGGAACTCGACGACCCACAGCGGCTGCCAGCCCTCCTCGGCCAGCCCGAGGTCCTCGCCGATCTTCAGGCGCAGCGCACCCAGCGCGTCGTTGACGACGCCCGCGCGGTCGGCGCCGAAGAACACGAGGTCGCCGGCCGCGGCACCCGTGCGCGAGAGGATGTCGGCGACGGCCTCGTCAGACAGGAACTTCAGGATCGGCGACTGCAGGCCGTCGCGGCCGGCCGCCGGGTCGTTGACCTTGATGTAGGCGAGGCCCTTCGCGCCGTAGCGCGCGACGAAGGCCGTGTAGTCGTCGATCTGCTTGCGGGTCAATTCGCCGCCGCGCGGCACCCGGAGCGCCGCGACGCGCCCGGCCGGGTCGGCCGCGGGACCCGCGAAGACCTTGAAGTCGCAGCCCGCGACGAGGTCGGCGACGTCGACGAGCTCCAGCGCGATCCGCAGGTCCGGCTTGTCGGAGCCGTAGCGCCGCAGCGCCTCGGCGTAGGACAGCCGCGGGAACGGGTCGGGCAGCGCGGCGTCCAGCACCCGCGCGAAGACGTGCCGGATCAGGCCCTCCATCAGCGCCATGATCCGTTCCTGCTCCAGGAACGAGGTCTCGATGTCGAGCTGCGTGAATTCGGGCTGGCGGTCGGCGCGCAGGTCCTCGTCGCGGAAGCAGCGCACGATCTGGTAGTAGCGGTCGAAGCCCGACATCATCAGCAGCTGCTTGAAGATCTGCGGCGACTGCGGCAGCGCGAAGAACTTGCCGGGCTGGGTCCGCGACGGCACCAGGTAGTCGCGCGCCCCCTCCGGCGTCGCCTTGGTCAGCATCGGCGTCTCGAGGTCCACGAAGCCGTGGCCGTCGAGGTACTCGCGCATCGCGCGCGTGATCGCGTGGCGCTGGCGCAGCCGCTTCTGCATCAGGTCGCGGCGCAGGTCGATGTAGCGGTGCCTGAGCCGCGCCTCCTCGCTGACTTCCTCGTCCAGCGAGAACGGCGGCGTCGCCGACGGGTTCAGCACCACCAGTTCCTGCGCGAGCACCTCGACCTGGCCCGAGGCGAGGTTCGGGTTCGCGGTGCCGGCCGGCCGCGGGCGCACCTTGCCGCGGACCTGGATGCAGAACTCGCGGCCCAGGTGCTCGGCGGCCTTGAAGGCCTCCGGCGTGTCGGGATCGAACACGACCTGCAGCAGCCCCTCGCGGTCGCGCAGGTCGACGAAGATCACGCCGCCGTGGTCACGCCGCCGGTGCACCCAGCCGGCGACGGTGACGGCCTGGCCGGTCAGCGACTCGCCGACCTCGCCGCAGTAATGGGTCCGCATGTGTAACAGCCTGATCCTGAAACAAAAAATCGCCCGGTGGCCCCGTGGCGACGGCGGCGATATTACGGTTTGGGGCCGGTGCCCGGCAAGTCCGGCTGCCAGGGCGGCGCGACCACGCCCAGCGTCAGGATCAGCCGCATGGCCTCGTCGACGCTCATGTCCAGCGGGATCAGCTCGTCGCGCGGCACCATGATGATGAAGCCGCTGGTCGGGTTCGGGGTCGTCGGCACGAACACGCAGACCAGGTCGCGGCCGCTGCGGTGGCTGGGCTCGGCGATCGAGTCGCCGGACTGGAAGGCCAGCGTCCAGACGCCGAGCCGCGGGTACTGCACCAGCAGCACGCGCTTGAAGGCCTGGCCGGTGCCGGAGAACACGGTCTCGGCGAAGGTTTTCGTGCCGCCGTAGATCGAGCGCACGATCGGGATCCGCCGCAGCAGCCCTTCCGACCAGTCGACCAGGCGGCGTCCGACCAGGTTGGTGACCGCGACGCCGGTGACCAGCAGCACGACCAGCGCCAGCAGCAGCCCGAGCCCGGGGATCCGGAAGCCGAGCAGCGCCTCCGGCTGCCAGCGCGCCGGCACCAGCAGCAGCGTCTGGTCCATCAGGTCGACCAGGAAGCGCAGCACGAACACCGTCACGAAGATCGGGATCCAGATCAGCAGCCCGCTGATCAGGTAGCGGCGCAGGCGCTGGGCCCGGGTCGGCGTCGGGGGCGGAACCGTGTGCAGCTCGCCCAAGTCAGCTGGCCCGTTTGCCCCCGCGGCGGCGCGGCAGCGCGCCCGCCTTGCGGGGCTTCTTCGCGGCCGGTCGCGCGGCTGCGGCCGGCTTCGCAGGGCTCGCAGCGGCGTCCTTGGGCGCTTCTGGCTTGGCGACCGGTTCCTTGGCGTCCTTGGCGTCCTTGGCGTCCTTGGCCTCCTTGTCGGCCTTGAAGTCGGTCTCGTACCAGCCACCGCCCTTGAGGCGGAACACCGGCGCGGAGACCAGACGCCGCAGCGTGCTGCGCCCGCAGGCCGGGCACTTGCGCAGCGGCCGGTCGGTGACCTTCTGCAGCTCCTCGCGGTGGTGCCCGCAGGACGAGCACTGGTACTCGTAAAAAGGCATGGCTCAATTATTCCACGTCAGTTGCCCGGATTGGGCGGATACCTGGATGCGGTCGCCGGGAGCGAACTCGCCGGAGAGGATCCGCTGCGCGAGCGGGTTCTCGAGCTGGTGCTGGATCGCACGCTTCAGCGGCCGCGCGCCGTAGACCGGATCGAAGCCCGCCTCGCCCAGCAGGTCCAGCGCCGCCGTGTCGAGCTCGATCGCGATGTCGCGCTCGGCCAGGCGCCGGCGCAGGTAGCCGGTCTGGATCTCGACGATGCGGCGGATGTGCACGCGGCCCAGCGGGTGGAACACGACGATGTCGTCGACGCGGTTGACGAACTCGGGCCGGAACTGCTGCTGGACGATCTCCAGCACCGCCTCCTTCATCTTCGCGTAGTTCTCCTCGCCGGCCAGCTCCTGGATCACCTGCGAGCCGAGGTTGGAGGTCATGATCACGACGGTGTTGCGGAAGTCGACCGTGCGGCCCTGGCCGTCGGTCAGCCGGCCGTCGTCCAGCACCTGCAAGAGCACGTTGAACACGTCGGCGTGCGCCTTCTCGATCTCGTCGAGCAGGATCACCGAGTAGGGCCGGCGTCGCACCGCCTCGGTCAGGTAGC
>JBFGAO010000134.1:0-4387 GCA_041568095.1 Steroidobacteraceae bacterium
CGACGTCGAGACGGCGACCGCCGAGCTTGCAGCTCGGGCGGGCGAGGTGGCCGGGTCCTCGCGAGCAAGCGAATCAAGTTCCCCTGAGCGAGCGAGCGAGGAACCCGGCCGGATCCCGCCCGCCCGAGCCGGCACGCCAGCGATCCTGCTCGGCGTGAACTGCCGCGACCTGCAGACGCTGCGCGTGCAGCCGGAGCGCTTCGCGGAGCTGGCGCCGCTGCTGCCGGCGGGCCTGCCACGCGTCGCCGAGAGCGGTATCGCGACGCCGGATGCTTGCGCCGAGGTCGTGCGCTGCGGCTACACGATCGCGCTCATCGGCAGCGCGCTGATGCGCGCGCCCGACCCGGCCGCGATGGTCGCGACGATGCTGGCCGCGGGACGGGCCGCTGCCGGCAGGGCCGTCGCATGACGCTGCTGGTCAAGATCTGCGGGCTCACGACGCCGGAAGGAGTTGATGCCGTCGCTGCTGCGGGTGCCGACGCCGCCGGCTTCGTGTTCCACGCCCCGTCGCCTCGCCACCTGAACCCGGCGGCGGCCGCGGCGCTGGCCGCGCGGCTGCCGCCAACGGTGCTGCGCGTCGCGGTCACGCTGCACCCGACGCAGGCCCTCGTCGACGCCGTGCTGGTCGGCTTCCGGCCCGACGCCTGGCAGACCGACCTCGCGGACTTCGCGGAGCTTGACCTGCCGCCGGAGATCGCGCGCTGGCCGGTGGTCCGCCCCGGATCGGCGCAGGGCGAGTTGCCGGCACGGCTGCTGTACGAGGGGCCGGCCAGCGGCGCCGGTGAGCGCGCGGACTGGGACGAGGCAAGGTCGCTGGCCGCCGGGCGCGAGCTGATCCTCGGCGGCGGGCTCGATGCGGCCAGCGTCGGCGAGGCGGTCGCGCGCGTGCGGCCCTTCGGCGTCGACGTGTCCAGCGGCGTCGAGCGTGCGCCGGGGCTCAAGGACCCGGCGCTGGTCCATCGATTCGTCGCTGCCGCGCGCGCGGCGGCCGGGAGGATGAGCGCATGAGCGCAGCATGGCTGGCTGCCGAGCTCGCCGGGCAGTTCCCGGATGCACGTGGCCGCTACGGTCCCTTTGGCGGCCGCTACGTGCCGGAGATCCTGGTGCCGGCACTGGAGCGCCTGCAGCAGGGCGTCGAGCGCTACCTGCATGAGCCGGCATTCCAGCGCGAGTTCCAGGCCGAGTTGCAGGGCTGGGCCGGGCGCCCGACGCCGCTGACCCTTGCGCGCGGGCTGTCCGCGGCCTGGGGCGCCGAGGTCTGGCTCAAGCGCGAGGACCTTGCGCATACGGGCGCGCACAAGATCAACAACGCGATCGGCCAGGCGCTGCTCGCGCAGCGCCTCGGGGCGAAGCGCATCGTCGCCGAGACCGGCGCCGGCCAGCATGGCGTCGCGAGCGCGGCGGCCTGCGCGCGGGTCGGCCTGCCCTGCGTCGTCTACATGGGCGCGGTCGACACCGAGCGCCAGGCGCCGAACGTCGGGCGCATGAAACTGCTCGGTGCCGAGGTCGTGCCGGTGACCTCTGGCGATGCGACGCTGCGCGCCGCGATCGACGAGGCGCTGCGCGACTGGGTCTCCGACCCGCTCGGCACCTACTACCTGCTCGGCTCGGCGGTCGGGCCGCACCCGTACCCCTACCTGGTCCGCGAGCTCCAGTCGGTGATCGGTCGCGAGGCGCGCGAGCAGATCCGCGCCGCGACCGGCGCGCTGCCGGACGTCGCGATCGCCTGCGTCGGCGGCGGCTCGAACGCGATCGGGCTGTTCCATCCGCTGCTGCAGGACGAAGGCGTCGCCTTGCTGGGCATCGAGGCGGGCGGCCGCGGCACCGGGCTCGGCGAGAACTCCGCGACGCTGTCCCACGGCCGGCCCGGCGTGCTGCAGGGCAGCTACACGCTGCTGCTGCAGGACGAGCACGGCCAGGTCCAGGAGACGCATTCGGTCTCGGCCGGGCTCGACTACTCGGGCGTCGGCCCCGAGCATGCGCTGCTGCAGGCGACCGGCCGCGTCCGCTACGAGTCGGCGACCGACGACGAGGCGCTGGCCGCGGTCGCCGACTGCTGCCGGCTCGAGGGCATCCTGCCGGCGCTGGAGAGCGCGCATGCGCTGGCCGGCGCGAAGCGCTGGGCCGCCGCGCATCCGCAGGGCCGGATCCTCGTGTGCCTGTCCGGCCGCGGCGACAAGGACATGCCGACGCTGCAGAAGACGCTGCTCGCGGGTCGCGGCTGATGCGCGGTGCCGACGCGATCACGGGGGCGATCCGCCGCGGCTGCGCCGACGGTCGCCCGGCGCTGGTCGCCTTCCTGACCGCCGGCTACCCGTCGCGGGAACGCTTTGCCGCAGACGTCGCTGCCGTCGCCGCCGCCGCCGACCTGGTCGAGGTCGGCGTGCCGTTCTCGGACCCGATGGCCGACGGCGTGACGATCCAGCGTGCGGCGCACGCGGCGCTGCAGCAGGGCGTCACGCTGGCCTGGATCCTCGGCGAGCTCGCGGCTCTCGGGCAGCGTCCGTCGGCACCGCTGCTGCTGATGAGTTACCTGAACCCGCTGCTCTCCTATGGCACGGAGCGGCTCGCGGCCGATGCCGCGGCCGCCGGCGTGGCCGGCTTCATCGTGCCGGACCTGCCCTGGGAGGAATGCGGCCCGCTGCGCGAGGCGCTGGAGGCCAAGGGCCTCGCGCTGGTGCAGATGGTGACGCCGGTGACGCCGCCGGAGCGGCTTTCGCTGCTGGGCCGTGAATCGCGCGGCTTCGTCTACGCGGTCACGATGACCGGCACGACGGGTCGGAGTGCCTCGGTACCGGACGAGGTGCTCGCCTACCTCGACTGCGTGCGCGCTGCGGCCGCAGTGCCGGTCTGCGCCGGCTTCGGCATCCGCGAGGCTGCGCAGGTCGCGCGCCTCGCCGGCCACGTGGACGGCGTCATCGTCGGCTCGGCGCTGGTCGAGCGGCTCGAGCGCGGCGAGGACCCGGCGGCGTTCCTGCGCGGGCTGCGCGGCGGCTGAGCGGCCTCAGTCCTCGCCGCCGCCCGGCACGCCGCGGCGGTAATCGAGTGCAGGCTCGCGGTTGCCAAGCATCGGCCGGTACACGAAGTCCGGGCCGCGTCGCCGCTCGAATTCCTCGCGCGCCGCCTTCAGCAGCGCCGGATTGCGGAACAGCTCGGCTCCGGTCAGCGCCAGCACCTGCGACGCGACCTGCATGCCCTTGTAGCCGATGCTCATGCCGCCGGCAGCGACGGCCTGCCAGCTGTGCGAGGCGGTGCCGGGTACCCAGGTCGCGGTGCGCAGCCCGATCGTCGGCACGGTCCAGCTGACGTCGGCGACGTCGGTCGAGCCGATGCCGCTGCGCTCCGACTCGAAGGGCTGGATCGCGGACTGCGAGCCGATCTGCCGCGTCGGCCTGGTCAGGCTGCCGTAGATCGTCTCGGCGAAGCGCTGCTCCTCCGGCGTGTAGGTGATGCCGCCGACCGCGGAGAGCCGCTCGTGCACGACGCGCGCCAGCGTCTCGTTGGGCAGGATGCCCAGCACGCCACCGATGACCTCGTGCTCGACGCGCGTGCCGGTGCCGAGCGCGGCGCCTTCGGCGGCCGCGACGACGCGCTCGAAGATCTCGTCGACGATACGCGGGTCCTCGTGGCGCACGTAGTAATAGGACTCCGCGAAGTCGGGCACGACGTTCGGCGCCGAGCCGCCGCTCGTGATCACGTAATGGATGCGCGAGTCGGCGGGGACGTGCTCGCGCATCAGGTTGACCATGTGGTTCATCGCCTCGACGCCGTCCAGCGCCGAGCGGCCGCGGTGCGGCGCACCGGAGGCATGGGCGGAGAGGCCGTGGAAGCGGAACTTGGCGGTCTTGTTCGCGAGCGAGCGCTCGATGCCGGCCCAGTTCTGGTCGGAAGGGTGCCAGTGCAGCGCCGCGTCGACGTCGTCGAACAGTCCGGCGCGCACCATGTAGACCTTGCCGGAACCGCCTTCCTCGGCCGGCGTGCCGTAGAGGCGGATCGTGCCGGGCCGGCCGCTCCTCTCAAGCCAGTCGCGCAGCGCGATCGCGGCGGACACCGACGCGCTGCCGAACAGGTGGTGGCCGCAGGCGTGGCCGGCCAGCTTGCCGGGCAGCCGGCTGCGGGTCGGCACGGCGTCCTGCGTGATGCCGGGCAGCGCGTCGTACTCGGCCAGGATGCCGATCACGGGCCCGCCGCGGCCCCAGCTCGCGACGAAGGCGGTCGGGATGCCGGCGACGCCGGCCTCGATGCGGAAGCCGGCGGCGCGCAATTCCTGCTGCAGCAGCGCCGAGCTCTTGTGCTCCTGGTAGCCGACCTCGGCCCATTCCCAGATCGAGCGCGCGACGCGCGCGACGCGCTCGGCGCGCGCGGCGAGGTAGGCGCGGATGCCGTC
>JBFGAO010000135.1:0-4386 GCA_041568095.1 Steroidobacteraceae bacterium
CGCGCACGGGACCGGTGGCTGGACCACGACGCGGCTGCTGCTGACCGGCGTCGTGGTCGCAGCGGGCTGCGGCGCGATCGTCAGCCTGCTGCTGTCGTTGTCCGACGATCTGCGGCTGCGCGGCATGCTGTTCTGGCTGCTCGGCGACTTCGGCTACGTGCGCACGCCCTGGTTGCTGCTGCTGCTCGCGCTCGTCGCGATCCCGGCCGGCCTGCTGGCTGCCCGCCCGCTGGATGCGCTGGCGCGCGGCGAACTGCAGGCCCGCGTGCTGGGCGTTCCGGTACGCGGCCTGCGCATCGGCATCTACGTCGCCGCGTCGGTGCTCACCGCCGCTGCCGTGACGACGGCCGGCAGCATCGGCTTCGTCGGGCTCGTGACGCCGCACCTGGTGCGGCTCGTGGTCGGCTCGGCGCACCGCGCGGTCATCCCCTGTGCGGCGCTGGCCGGCGGCGCGCTGCTGGTCGTCGCGGACCTGCTCGCGCGCACGCTGGTCGCACCGCGCCAGCTGCCGGTCGGCGCGCTGACGGCGCTGATCGGCGTGCCGCTGTTCCTGCTGCTGATGCGACGCCAGCCGTCCGGCTGAGCCGCGCTCACTCGCGCGGGAAGCCGACGAGGTGCTGCGCGTCGAGCCGGATGCCGATGCGCTCGCCGGGCGCATGGTCATGGTGGCTCGGTACCAGCGACAGCGCCGTCGCCCCGGACGGCAGCCGCAGCGTGTAGCGGAACTGCGCGCCCCGGAACACCCGTCCGATGACTTCCGCCCGCAGCTCGCTGGCATCGTCGTGTATCACGTCGTCCGGGCGCAGCAGCAGGTCGACGCGCGTGCCAGCCGGCCGGTCGCGGGTCAGCTTGCCCTCGATGACGCCGAGCTCGGTCGCGACGCGGCCGGGCCCGAGCACGGTGCCTTCGATGAACGCGCCGTCGCCGACGAAGTCCGCGACGAAGCGCGTCGCCGGCGAATGGTACAGACGCCACGGAGTGTCCCATTGCTCGAGTCGCCCGTTGCGCAGGACGCCGATGCCGTCTGCCATCGCGAAGGCCTCGCGCTGGTCGTGGGTGACCATCAGTGCGGTCGTGCCTTCGGCGCGCAGCGCGTCGCGGACCTGGTGGGCGAGCTGTGTCCGCACCTCTGCGTCCAGGTTCGAGAACGGCTCGTCCAGCAGCACCATCCGCGGGCGCGGCGCCAGTGCGCGCGCCAGCGCCACGCGCTGCTGCTGCCCGCCCGATAGTTCGTGCGGCATCCTTCCCGCCTGCCCGGCGAGCCCGACCAGGTCCAGCATTTCCATCGCCCGGCGGCGGCGCGCCGCCCTGTCCCCGCCGCGCAAGCCGAATTCCGTGTTGGCCAGCACGTCCAGGTGCGGGAACAGCGCGTAGTCCTGGAAGACCATGCCGATCCGGCGGCGCTCCGGCGGCACCCAGATACCGGGGCCAGCCAGCGTCTCGCCGTCCGTGACGACCTCGCCCGCGTCCGGGCGCTCGAAGCCCGCGATGCAGCGCAATGCCGTGGTCTTGCCGCAGCCGCTTGGTCCGAGCAGGCAGCCGATGCGCCCCGACTCCACCGTCAGCGACAGCCCGTCCAGCGCGACGGTGCCGTCGAAGGACCTGGCCAGTTCACGAAGCTCGAGCCGCACGCTCTATCCTCCGGGTCAGCAACGCCACGGCCGGAAGCCCGGCCAGCACGATCGCCAGCGACGGCAGCGCCGCACGCCGCCACTCGCCCTCTGCCGTCATCTCGAACACCCTGACGGCGAGTGTGTCCCAGCCGAAGGGCCGGGTCATCAGCGTGATCGGCATCTCCTTCATCACGTCGACGAACACCAGCAGCAGCGCGGTGCCGATGCCGGCCCGCAGCAGGGGCAGGTGCAGGCGCAGCACGAGGTCACGCCCGCCGGCACCGAGCCCGCGCGCCGCCTCCTCGAGCGACGGACGGATGCGGGCGAGCGCGCCCTGCACCGGCCCATGAGCGACCGCGAGGAAGCGCGCGACATAGCCCAGCAGCAGCGCGAGCACAGTGCCCTGCAGCCACAGGCCGGCACCGCCGAAGAGCTGCCGGATCCCGGCGTCGAATGCCGAGAGCGCGCCGACTATGCCGACCGCCAGCACGACCCCCGGCACGGCATAGCCCAGCGTCGCGAGGCTCGCCAGTGAGCGCACGAGCCGCCCGTCAGCCGTGCGCTGTGCGTAGCCCAGCAGCAGGGCCAGTGCCAGGCAGGTGCCGGCCGCCATCGCAGCCAGCGCGACAGTCCGCAGGACGTAGCCGACGTAACGCGCATCGAGGTCAATTGCCTGCACCTGCCAGCTCCAGTCCACGAGTGCGATGGCCGGCAGGCCGAAGCCGGCGGCCAGCACTGCCGTCGCATAGGCGGTTGCGATCCAGCCGCGCGCGCCCGGCAGCCGCAGGCGCTGCGCCGCGCGCGCGCCCGCGTCGTGCGCCACGTAGCGAGCGCGGCCGCGCGACAGGCGCTCGAGCGCCAGCGCGACCGCGACGAAGGCGAGCAGCAGCAACGCCAGCGCCAGCGCGGTCTCCAGCGAGAACAGGCCGAACCAGGACTTGTAGATCGCGGTCGTGAAGGTGTCGTAGTTGAACACCGACACGGCTCCGAAGTCCGCCAGCGCCTCCATCGCGACGAGCGCCGCGCCGGCGGCGAGCCATGGGCGGGCGAGCGGCACCGCGACCCGGAACAGGCCCTGCCAGGGGCCGTAGCCGAGCGACTGCGCGGCTTCCAGTGCGCGTGCGCCGTGGGTCAGGAAGGCGCCGCGCGCGAGCAGGTAGACATAGGGATAGAGGGTCAGCGACAGCACCAGGATCACGCCGCCGGTCGAGCGGATGGGCGGCAACCACAGGTTCTCGCCGAGCAGTGCGCGCAATGCCGCCGGGACCGGCCCCGCATAGTCGAGCGCGGCCACGGCGATGAAGGCCAGCACGTAGGCGGGCACCGCGAGCGGCAGCAGCAGGGCCCAGGCAAAGAAGCCACGGCCGGGAAAGTCGCAGGCGGCGGTCATCCAGGCCAGCGACGCGCCGAGCGCCAGCGACAGCGCGACGACGCCGGCAACGAGCACGGCCGTGTTCCAGACCACCCGCGGCAGCACCCAGGCCTGCAGGTGCGCCCACAGTTCCGGATCGGCGCCGAAGGCGCCATGCACGACCGCGACCAGCACCGCCGCCATCGGCAGTGCGACCGCGGTCGCGGCCAGCAGGGCAAGTCGGCGCGAAGCTGCGACCATGCGGGCCAGCCCGCGCCGGCGCCCTCAGCGCCAGCCGCTGCGGTCGAGCAGCCGGACGGCCGCCGGCTGCAGCTCGCCGATCCGGCCGACGTTGACCGCCGCCTGCCGGAACCTGCCCCAGCCGGCGACGACCGGCACCGGCTCGACGCCGGGATTGGCGGGGTACTCGAAATTGGCGCCGGCGAAGCGTTCCTGCACGGCCGGGCTGGCCAGCCACTCGAGGAAGCGGATCGCCTCGGCGCGGCGCGGCGCGTGGCGCGTCACGCCGGCCCCGGAGATGTTGACGTGGGTGCCGCCCCGCTGCTGGTCGGCCCAGAACAGGCGCACCGGGAAATCCGGGCGCTCGCTCTGCAGGCGGCCGAGGTAGTAGCTGTTGACGATGCCGACGTCGCACTGCCCTGCGGCAATCGCGCTCAGCAGCAGCGTATCGCTGGAGAATGGCTCGGCGCCGAGGTTGGCGACCCAGGCGCGCACGGTCCGCTCGGTCGCGGCCTCGCCATGCTCGGCGATCAGCATCGCGACCAGCGACTGGTTGTAGACATGCTTGCCGCTGCGCAGGCACAGCCGCCCCTTCCACCTGGGCTCGCCGAGCGCCGCGTAGCCCGACAACTCCTCCGGCTTCACGCGCTCGGTCGAGTACGCAATCGTCCGCGCGCGCACGGCGAGCCCGAACCAGCGTCCGCCCGGGTCGCGCAGGTGCGCAGGGATGCGCTCCTGCAGCGCCTTTGACTTCACTGGCGCAAGCAGTCCCGCCTGCGCGGCCCGCGCCAGGTCGCCCGCGTCGACCGTCATCAGGATGTCCGCCGGGCTGTGCCGGCCCTCGGCGCGCAGCCGCGCGACCAGCGGCGCGCCGTCGTCGGTGACGTAACGCAGCTCCAGCCCACGCTCACGGCCGTACTCGGCGAACAGCTGCTCGACCAACTGGTACTTGCGGGCCGTGTAGACGACGAGGCCGGGCTCGGCGGCCTGCGCGGGCCAGCCGATGGCCAGCGCGAGCAGGGCGACGGCGGCAAAGCGGCCTGGGCGAATCAGAGCAGCGGGCATGCGGATCTCCGGCCCTTAATGAGAATGAATCTCATTATCGTATGCGCCGAAAGCGACTCGCAAGGGTTTGTTTGCAGGCCGGTTCTTGCCCAGGCAAGACGAAGCGGCCCCCCAGGC
>JBFGAO010000136.1:0-4377 GCA_041568095.1 Steroidobacteraceae bacterium
AACAGCGCCGAGGCCAGCAGGCCGAGAACGGTGCGCACCGCGTGCAAGCGCCCCCAGCGCTGCAGCAGCTGCAGCGTGTCCGGTGCATCGAGGTCACGGCCCGGCGCCAGCAGCTGCCGGTTGACGGGCATGATCGCCGCGAACGTGAAGGGCACGACCGCGCCGATCAGGATTGCGCCGCCGAGCCAGGCGCTGCCGCCGCCCAGCCACCATCCCGCGAGCCCTGACAGGCAGGCGACGAGCGCGAGCGATGCCTGCATCGGAGTCGCACGCTGGTAGCTCGGTGCCCAGACCGTGGCTGCGGTCCGCGTGCCACAAGCCATGCGGGCCGGATGCTCGACCAGCGTGACGTAGGCCGCCGCGCCGGCGAACCAGGCGGCGCAGGCGGTGGCGAGGAACAGGCTCAGTGACAGCATGGGCTTACTCCAGCGCAACCCAGGTGGCGATCGCCCCGATCAGCAGGAAGGCGATCCAGGACAGGTGCCGGCCGCGCGAGGCGAAGAGCGCGACCAGGAAATGCGCGATGAACGTCAGGCCGATCGCGAGTCCGATGCCCCGCACCGTCAGCGGCGGGTGGGCCAGCTGCACGAGGATCGCCGCGAAGCCCCACCACGCGATCGAGGTCACGTGCCAGGCGAAGCGCAGCGTCTGCATCGTGAACTCGGCGCTGCCCATGATGCGCGGGAGGTCCTCGCGGCGGGCCAGCCGCGTCAGGATGTAGCGCTCGCCGAGCAGCGAATGCGCGACGCCGGTTGCCGTCGCGAGCAGTGCCGCGAAATACAGGGCTGCCTGCATGTGCCAGTTTCCTCAGTCCGGCGAATCGTCCTCGGAACGACTCTCGACGGCCGCGCTGCTGCGCGGGAAGCGCGGCAGCGTGTCGCGGGTATCGAACCACGCGATCCGCTCCTGCGTCCACACATGGTCGTCGATGCGGACCGACCCCGGCTCGTCGAGGCTGCCGACCGTGACCTGCACGCGGTCCGGCAGCACGTCCTCGTGCATGGTGATCGTGCTGCCGCAGGCGGGACAGAAGCCGCGCTGGGCGTGCCGCGACGACTCGTAGCGCGCCGGCTCGCCGCGCAGCCAGCGAAAGGCCGCGGCCGGGAAGTGCACGAAGGCCAGCGCGGGCGCACCCGAGTGGCGCCGGCACAGGGAGCAATGGCAGATCACGCCACGCACCGGCGGCGCGGTCGCGCGGTAGCGCAACGCGCCGCACAGGCAGCCGCCCTCGTAGGCGGAACTGCTCACGGCACACTCCCGCCGACCAGTGCAGCGCTGTGCGACAGCAGTCTCATCCCGCCTGGGTCACCGTGACCGGGCACGACCAGCTGCGCTGCGGCGTAGCGCTCGGCAACACGGCGCAAGGTCTCCGGCCAGGCCGCGAGGTCGGCGTCGGCGATATTGCCGGCAGTTTTCGCATCGGCGGCGCGTACGGCGCAGCCGCCGAACAGGATGCGTTCCTCGGCCAGCCAGACCATCAGGTTGTCCGGGGCGTGTCCGGGACCGGGGAACACAATCTCCAGGCGGCCGAGCGGCTGCGTCGCGCCGGGCGCCGCCAGTGCGGCGAGCGTCCGGTCCGGCACCGGCAGGCCAAGTTTCGCGGCGCGCTGCTGCGTCAGCGGATGCGCGTAGACTGCGATGCCGCGGTCCTGCAGCAGCCTGACGCCGGCGACCCGGTCTTCATGGGCATGCGTGACGACCGCGCGGGTAACCGGCAGTCCAATCCGTGCCCCCGCCTCTTCCAGCAGCGCCACCGTCGCCGGCTCGCCCCAGGCGGTGTCGACGAGCGTCAGTTCGTCGCCGTCGCGGACGATCAGCCCGTTGGACGGGATGCGCGTGCCGTCGGCGAGGGTATGGTAGGAGCGATGCAGCCAGACACCGTCGGCGAGTGCCTCGATCTCGATTGGCGATCGTGCAGGCTCCGCCGCGGCGGCTACCCACGCGGCAGCGGTGAGCAGGGCAGCGCTGGCTAGCCGTCGCGTTGCCACTTGAGCTGCAATTCCAGTTCTTCGTCGGAGCGGCCGCGCTCGTGCTCGACGCTGATCGTGGCGCCGGCCGGCACCGTGATCCGCTCGCCGGCGACCTGGATGCGGAAAGGCTGTCCTTGCTCGAGGCAGTCGGCGAGCCGGCGCAGCTTCGCGATGAAGCGGCTGCGAGGGTAGTTCCTCTCGACGTCGCGCCTGGCGCGCCTGCCTCGTTTCTTCATGGCCACGCTCACAGTTTCTCCAGCAACTCCGCGACGCTGATGACCAGCTGGCCGCGGCCCTCGGCGACATAGACGCCGATCTGCGCGATCAGCGACCAGGCCGCCGCGAACTGCGCGATCGCGAAGCCGGCGATCGTCAACTTCGACTTGTACTCGTAGCCCCAGCCGTCCCAGGACGCGCGCGCCGGGAATGGCGCGCCGCACTGCGGGCAGGCTTGTGCCTGCTCGGAGACGGTGTGCTGGCATTCACGGCAGGGCTTCAATGCTCAGACCTGCCAGATGCCCTGCTGCACGCCGCCGATGAAGTAGATCGCGATCCGGCCGCGACCCGGCAATTCGGTGGGCGGGAGCGCGATCTTCGCGCCGAGGTCACTTGCGCGCGTGGTGGCCGCCTCGACGTCGGCGACGCGCAGGTAGGTCCGGACGATCGGCTGCTCCTGCTCGCTCATCGGCGCGCGGATGCCGCACTGCGAGCCGTCCGGCAGTTCCGCGACCCGCGCATTGCCGAGCTCCGGCGCCGCGGGCGCAAAGCGCCAGCCATACGCCTTTGAATAATGTCCGACGGCGGCTTCGACGTCGGGCGTTACTATCTCGAGGTAATGGACTGTGTGCTCTGCGACAGTCATCGGAAGATCCTCCCTGCGCGATTCGGGACTCATGATCGCACGAGGGCCGCGTTCAAGGCGGCGCCTCCGGGTACTGGTCGAGCCGGTCGTGAATCCCGGACCACGGCGCCTTGTGCTGCACGTAGATGTGCAGCGCCGGGCGCACGCCGGGGGCGTCGTCGAGCGAGCCACATCGCACCGACACGACGCCACTCCGGCTCCGCGCCGTGCCATGGATCGGCGAGCCGCAGGCGGAGCAGAAGTGGCGGCGCTCGCCGGGGCTCGACTCGAAGGCCTTCAGCAGCGATTGGCCCGCCACGATGGAGAAGTGTTCGGCGGCCACCAGCATGTTCGTCGCAAACGCCGAGCCGCTGGCCTTGCGGCACATGCCGCAGTGGCAGTGATACATCGGCTGCGGCGAGCCGCGGATCTCGTAGCGGACCTGCCCGCAGAGGCAGGACCCCCGAATCGTTCCGGCGATCTTCTTGCCAGCCGGCATGACGGCACCTTCGACGCCAATGGAGCCAAGGGTACCCGACGCGGCATTCCCCGCGCTCCCCACCTGGCGCAGCCGCGCTAAGCCGGCTTGCGAGGCGTGACCCACATCGCGATGACCGCCTCGAACACAGGCTCTGGCTGCCGGTCGCGCACGACGACCTTGACCTGGCATTCGCCGGCTGCCGAGAAATCCCAGGGTGAGTGCGGCGTGGCGACGGCAACGAGATCCGTCGTCGCCTTCTTCAGGTAGTTGACGGTCATGCCCTTCGGGATCCAGCGGTGCGTGACCGGAACCGTCACGTCGGTCATCGTGCCGGCCGCCAGTTCGGCCAGGTTGCACATCGCGATCGCGTGGATCGTCCCGATGTGGTTGAGTACGGAGCGGCGCTTGCGCATCCGGACCTCGCAGTGGCCCGGCCGCAGTTCCACGAACCGCGGCCGGATGCTGCCGAAGTAGGGTGCTCGCAGGCACACCAGCCGGGAGAACACCCACTTGCCTGCGGGCCGGGGCGACAGGCGGCGCCAGATGTCCAGGGTGTGATTGCCTGCGTTCACGGCATCCAGCGGTTCAGACCCGCTGCCGCCAGCGGAATGTGCCGGTCAGGCTGGCCAGCTGGTCGATACCGCCGCAGAGATTGCGCTGCGCGGCCGATTCGTAACGGTCGCGGAACTCGCCGGTGACATAGACGGTCGGGCGCGCAAGCAGGCGGTTGAGCTGCGCGCTGCGCTGGCGTCGGTACAGTGCAGTCGGGACCCACCAGTACTCGGCGCGCAACTGCAATTCATATTCGCGGTAACGCTGAGGATCCGCGCCGAGGATGACGCGGTCGACGTCTCCGATCAGTTCCTGCGCGGCGTCGACCGGCTCGGCATCGGCCGCCGTGGCCATGACCAGCGCGAACACCTCGTCGCATTGCCGCCGCAAGCCGCCGGCGCGGCGCAGCGCAGCCTCGGCCCAGGCCGCGCTGCGCAACTCATTGCGGCCTGAGAAGGTGCTGTAGATTCCATCATGGAACCACAGCGCGAACTCGACCAGCGGGTTGGTGGCCTGCTCGTGCTGGCTGCGGT
>JBFGAO010000137.1:0-4364 GCA_041568095.1 Steroidobacteraceae bacterium
GAGCCGCGCGAGCCGCAGCGCCCGCTCGGCCGGCGCTTCGCCGGGCTGCGGGCTCTCGTCGACCTGTGGCGCCACGGCGCGGAAGGGCAGGCCCAGGCGGGCGAGGAGTTCGCGGCGGTAGGGTGAGGTGGAGGCCAGCAGCAGCTCGGGAGTGTTCATGGATCAGCGCTTAAAAAACAACAATTTGCGCGAGGAATCACTTTGACACCCCTGAGGGCGGTCACTATGATACCGCCCCCATGTCGAGCGGCCCGGTCACGACGGTCGACGCGAAGCGCCTGGCCGCGCAAGGCGACGCGCTGGAAGCGCGTTTCCCGGTTGCCGGATTCGAGCGCGTGCAGGAGCTGCTGGCCGGTCCCGATGGCGAGATCCGGGCCAGGCTGACGCTGCAGGACCTCGACGGCGTGCCGGCCGGCGAGTTGCTGGTCGAGGGCCGCGTGACGCTGGCCTGCCAGCGCTGCCTGCAGCCGATGGCGCAGCCGCTCGCCTCGGTGTCGAAGCTGGCCTTCGTCGCCAGCGACGAGGCGCCGGTACCGGAGGGCTACGAGGCCGTCGCGCTGGACGAGGGACGCCTCGACCTGCCGCGGCTGGTCGAGGACGAATTGCTGCTGTCGCTGCCGGTGCTGGCCCGCCACGCCGAAGACTGCGCGGCAGTGCCTGTGGCGGAACAGCCGCAGGATGCGCGGACGCAAGCGGCGCCGATGCGCCGGCCGTTCGCGGGACTGAAGGACCTGATGAAACACTGACTGGAGATGACTGGCCATGGCCGTTCAGAAAAGCCGCAAGACGCCCTCGAAGCGTGGCATGCACCGTTCGCACGACCGCGTCGCCAAGCCGGCGCTGTCCAAGGACCCGACCAGCGGCGAGACGCACCTGCGCCACCGCGTGAGCCGTGACGGCTTCTATCGCGGCAAGCGGGTGATCGAGCCGAAGCCGGCCGCCGGCGACGAGGAATAAGCGCGGCGCCGCGCCGATGACGCGCCCATACTCGCGCATCGCCGGCACCGGCAGCTACCTGCCGGAGAAGGTCGTCACCAACGCCGACCTCGAGAAGCTCGTCGACACCACCGACGAGTGGATCCGCACGCGCACCGGCATCGAGCGGCGCCATGTCGCGGCCGCGGACGAGAGCAGCTCGTCGATGGGCGAGCAGGCGGCGCTGCGCGCGCTGGAAGCGGCAGGCCGCCAGGCCTCCGACGTGGACCTGATCATCGTCGGCACGACGACGCCGGACCTGATCTTCCCCAACACCGGCTCGCTGCTGCAGCAGCGGCTGGGCATCCACGGCTGCCCGGCTTTCTCGCTCGAGACTGCCTGCAGCGGGTTCATCTACGCGCTGGCGCTGGCGGACAAGTTCGTGCGCCTCGGCGAGGCGAAGTGTGCGCTGGTCGTCGGTGTCGAGTGCCTGAGCCGCATCGTGGACTGGAACGACCGCGCTACCTGCGTGCTGTTCGGCGACGGCGCCGGCGCCGTCGTGCTGGAGGCGGCCGACGAGCCCGGCATCATCGGCACGCACCTGCACTCCGACGGCCGCTACAAGGACCTGCTGTACTTTCCCTACGGCGTGTCCAGCGGCTTCGACAAGCTGCGCAGTGGCGCGCCCGAGGGCCTGCAGATGCTCGGCAACGAAGTGTTCAAGACGGCGGTGCGCACGCTGTCGCGCCTCGTCGACGAGACGCTCGCGAAGAACAACGTGGACCGCAGCCAGATCGACTGGCTGGTGCCGCACCAGGCCAACCTGCGCATCATCCAGGCCGCAGCCGACAAGCTGGGCTTGCCGATGGACAAGGTCGTCGTGACCGTCCAGGAGCACGGCAACACCTCGGCGGCCTCGATCCCGCTGGCCCTCGACGTCGCGGTGCGCGACGGCCGGATCCGGCGCGGCCACACCCTGCTGCTGGAGACCTTCGGCGGCGGCTTCACCTGGGGCTCGGCGCTGCTGCGCTACTGAGCTGCAACCAGCCGCCCGTTCCGTGGTCCAAACCCGCATGCACGACAGACCGGGACTGCTGGCGACCCTGGTGATGGCGGTGACGCTGGTCGCGCTGCCTGCTGCCGCCGAGCGCTTCGCGCTGCCTCCGGCGGGCAGCGACCTGATCGGCGAGGCACGCACGACGGCATCGAGCGAGCAGGACACGCTGCTCGATGTCGCGCGCCGCCACAGCCTCGGCTACGAGGAGATCGTCAACGCCAATCCCGGCGTCGATCCCTGGCTGCCGGGGGCGGGCACGCCGGTCGTGCTGCCGAAACGCCGGCTGCTGCCGATGGCGCCGCGCGAGGGCATCGTGATCAACCTGCCCGAGCACCGCCTGTACTACTTCGTGCCGGGGACCGCTGGCGAGCCGCCGGCCGTGTGGACCTTCCCGGTCAGCATCGGGAAGATGGACTGGAACACGCCGCTCGGCTCGACGCGCATCGTCAGCAAGGTCAAGGACCCGACCTGGACGCCGCCGAAGTCCGTGCGCGAGGAACACGCACGGCGCGGCGACATCCTGCCGGCGGTCGTGCCGGCCGGCCCGGACAACCCGCTCGGCCGCTATGCGATGCGGCTCGCGATCCCGGGCGGCGCCTACCTGATCCACGGCACCAACCGTCCGGCGGGCGTCGGCATGCAGGTCACGCACGGCTGCATGCGCCTCTACCCGGAGGACATCGAGCGGCTGTTCCAGATGGTGCCGGTCAACACGCCGGTGCTGATCGTCAACCAGCCCTACAAGTGGGGCTGGCACGACGGGCAGCTGATGGTGGAAGTCCACCCGCCGCTGCAGGAGGACGCCGTCGACCCGCCGACGCTGACGGACCTGACGCGGCTGATCGTGCAGGCGACCCGCGAACGGCCGGTCCCGATCGACTGGGTGCTCGCCGAGCAGGCCTGGCGCGCGGCGCGCGGCATCCCCGCCGTGGTGTCGATCGGCCGCGCGCAGCAGCTCGCGTCCAACTGAGCCTGGCCCGCCGCGGGGCGCGCTCGGCGTCAGTAAAAGTAAAGGCCCCGCGACTCGCGTCACGGGGCCTTTGTCTTCAGGCCGTCAGCCGATTACTTCGACATCGACTTCTGGAACATGCGATCCATCTTGGCGCTGTTCGCATCGCAGCACTGCTGCGCGGCCTGGGCGGCGGACAGGGCCTGGTTGGCCGTGTTCTGCGCCGAGGTGGCGGCCTGCTGTGCGGCGGCGGCGGCGCGGCTCGCGCTGTCGGCAGCGGACTTGGCGCCGTCGACGTCACCGGAAATGCGCGACACCTGCGACTTCAGCGAGTCGACTTCCGCCTGCAAGGGCTTCAGGTCGGTGCAGCCGGCTCCCAGCGCGATAACGGCGGCAGCGACGCCCACCTTCAGGATGTTGGTCATGAGTTTTTCTCCACAAGGTTGCATGGAACGTAACAACCCGCTTGCGCGGATGAACGGTGGCCGGCGTTCCTTCCCGGGCGCGCGGCAAACCGCATGAATTGTAACGTATTCGCGCGATTGGCTGAAAGCACGCATTGGCTGTCGCCGCTCGGCGACGGAAGCATTTTTCGTTCTTCACGATGGGCGCGGCTCGGTTGTCCGCGAGCGGCTCAGGACTTGTACGCGACTCGTTGCGGCAAGACGCAGGGGCGTGATGCCGTCGCGTCACAGCCGGGCGGGGCCTTGCCAGACAAGCGGACCTGTATATAATCACAGCACCTGATCATGCATACAGGTGCCCCATGACGGACCTCACGCCCCGCCAGCGCCAGATCCTCGAGTTCATCCAGGAATCCATCGCCGACAACGGCTTGCCGCCGACCCGTGCCGAGATCGCCCAGGCGCTCGGCTTCCGCTCGCCCAACGCCGCCGAGGAGCACCTGCGCGCGCTGCAGCGCAAGGGCGTGATCGAGCTGCTCGCCGGCGCCTCGCGCGGCATCGTGCTGAAGGACGTGCTGCGCGAGCAGCTGGGCCTGCCGCTGGTCGGCCGGGTCGCGGCGGGCCGCCCGGTGCTGGCCGAGGAGCACATCGAGGGCCGTTACCAGCTCGACCCGCGGCTGTTCAGCCCGCGTCCGCACTACTTGCTGCGCGTCACCGGCATGAGCATGCGCAACGCCGGCATCCTCGACGGCGACCTGGTCGCCGTGCACCGCTCGCCGGACGTGCGCAACCGCCAGATCGTCGTCGCGCGCCTCGAGAACGAGGTGACGGTCAAGCGCTACCGCCAGGAGGGCTCGGTGGTCTGGCTGCTGCCCGAGAACCCGGACTTCGAGCCGATCCGCGTCGACCTGCGCGAGCAGTCGCTGGTGATCGAGGGCGTCGTCGTCGGCGTGCTGCGCCGCAGCCGGGCGGACGCGGCGCAATGAACGGGCTGCCCGGCGGGTTGCCTGCCCACCCGGCGCTGTGGCGGGGCGGCGGC
>JBFGAO010000138.1:0-4337 GCA_041568095.1 Steroidobacteraceae bacterium
CAGCTCCGGCTCCTGCGGCAGGTACCCGATCTTGATCCCGGGCTGCGGCCGGGCTTCGCCCTCGATCTCGGTGTCGAGCCCCGCCATGATCCTGAGCAGCGTGGACTTGCCGGAGCCGTTCAGGCCCAGCACGCCGATCTTGGCGCCGGGGAAGAAGGACAGCGAGATGTCGCGCAGGATGTGCCGCTTGGGGGGCACGACCTTGCCGACACGATTCATCGTGTAAATGAACTGGGCCATCGGTGACGGGTCTTCCGGTCGGTCGGGGGCGGCGGATTATCTTCGATGGCGGCCGCCGCTGCCAGCGCCGGCGGCGGTTGCCGCTGTGCTAGTCTCGGCCGACCCTTCCTGCGCCCGGCCCCGACCTTGTCACAGACCCCAGAGCCCGGAACCTGCCTCGTCGCCGGCGAGCGCATCGCGCGCTACGGCTTCGGCGACGGCCATCCCTTCGGCCCGGACCGTCACGACGCCTTCCTGCAGGAGCTGGCCGGCATGGGCCTCGACGGGCGCTTGCTGCGGCTCGCGCCGCGCCAGGCGACGCGCGCCGAGCTCGAGCTGTTCCACGAGCCTGCCTACCTGGACCTCGTCGCCGAGAAATCACGGCTGGGCGAGGGCTGGCTGGATGCCGGCGACACGCCGGCGGCCCGGGGCATCTACGAGGCCGCCGCCGACGTCGTCGGCGCGTCGCTGGTCGCGACCGAGGCGCTGATGTCCGGCCGCGCAGCGCGCGCCTTCGTGCCGATCGCGGGCCTGCACCACGCCGGCCGCGGCCACGCGGCGGGCTTCTGCGTCTTCAATGACTGCGGCGTCGTCGCCGAGTACCTGAAGTCCCGGCACGGCCTGCAGCGCATCGCCTACGTGGACATCGACGCGCACCACGGTGACGGCGTGTTCTACGCCTTCGAGGACGACCCGGCGCTGATCATCGCCGACGTCCACGAGGACGGCCGCTACCTGTACCCGGGGACCGGCCGCGCCGACGAGACGGGCCGCGGCAGCGCCCGCGGCACCAAGCTGAACCTGCCGCTGATGCCGGGCGCGGGCGACAGCGAGTTCTACGAGGCCTGGGCCCGCGTCGAGGCCCACCTCGAGGAGCATGCGCCGGAGTTCGTGATCTTCCAGTGCGGCGCCGACAGCCTGGCCGGCGACCCGATCACGCACCTGCAGTTCAGCGAGGAGGCGCACGCGCACGCGGCGCGCCGGCTCTGCGCGATCGCCGACCGCCACGCCGGCGGCCGGATCCTCGGCACCGGCGGCGGCGGCTACAACCGCCGCAACCTCGCGCGCGCCTGGTCGCGCGTCGTCGCGGCCTTCGTCGACCCGGCTTGAGCAGGCGGCTTTCGGTTAAACTTCACGGCTCTCCGACGGCCCGCGGCCTGCCGCACAAGGACGATCCATGTTCGGTCCCGAGATGACGATTGCCGGCTTCGACCCCGAGCTCGACGCCGCCATCCAGGCGGAGCGCCGGCGCCAGGAGGAGCACCTGGAGCTGATCGCGTCCGAGAACTACGCGAGCCCCCGGGTGCTGGCCGCACAGGGCTCGGTGCTGACCAACAAGTACGCGGAAGGCTACCCGGGCAAGCGCTATTACGGCGGCTGCGAGAACGTCGACGTCGCCGAGCAGCTCGCGATCGACCGCGCGAAGGAACTGTTCGGCGCCGCCTACGCGAACGTGCAGCCGCACTCGGGCTCGCAGGCGAACGCAGCCGTGTACCTGGCGCTGCTGCAGCCCGGCGACACGCTGCTCGGTATGAGCCTGGACCATGGCGGACACCTGACCCACGGGTCCAAGGTCAATTTCTCCGGCAAGCTGTTCCGCGCCGTGCAGTACGGGCTCGACCCGCAGACCGGCGAGATCGACTACGACGCGGTCGAGCGGCTCGCGGCCGAGCACCGCCCGAAGCTGGTCGTCGCCGGCTTCTCGGCCTACTCGCGGGTCGTCGACTGGGCGCGGTTCCGGCGCATCGCGGACTCGGTCGGCGCCTGGCTGGTCGTCGACATGGCGCACGTCGCCGGGCTCGTCGCGGCCGGCCTGTACCCGAACCCGGTGCCGCATGCCGACGCGGTCACGACGACGACGCACAAGACGCTGCGCGGCCCGCGCGGCGGCCTGATCCTGGCCCGCCCGCACGACGAATTGCACAAGAAGTTCAACTCGATGATCTTCCCCGGCACGCAGGGCGGACCGCTGATGCACGTGATCGCAGCGAAGGCCGTCGCGCTGAAGGAGGCGCTGGACCCGTCGTTCAGGGACTACCAGCAGCGGGTGGTCGACAACGCGCGGGCGATGGCGGCGGAGCTCGACCGCCGCGGCTACCGGATCGTATCGGGTGGCACCGACAACCACCTGTTCCTGGTGGACCTGATCGGCCGCGAGTTCACCGGCAAGGACGCCGATGCGGCGCTCGGGCGCGCGCACATCACCGTGAACAAGAATGCGGTGCCCAACGACCCGCGCCCGCCCTTCGTCACCAGCGGCCTCAGGATCGGCACGCCGGCGCTCACGACCCGCGGCTTCGGCGAGCCGGAGGCGCGCCAGGTCGGCGGCTGGATCGCGGACGTGCTGGACGGCATGGGCGACGAGGGCGTCGTGGACCGCGTGCGGTCCGCCGTGCTGGACATCTGCGCCCGGCACCCCGTCTACCGCTGACGCGCGGCCGGGAGTGCGGCGGTGCACTGCCCCTACTGCAACCACGAGGACACCAGGGTCACCGATTCGCGCCTCGCCGGCGGCGGCCACCAGATCCGCCGGCGCCGCGAGTGCCTGGCCTGCGGCGAGCGCTTCACGACTTTCGAGACTGCCGAGCTGGTGATGCCGCAGGTCGTCAAGAGTGACCGCTCGCGGCAGCCCTTCGACGAGGGCAAGCTGCGCGCCGGGCTGCTGAAGGCGATCGAGAAGCGGCCGGTGGCCCGCGACGACATCGAGACCGCGATCGAGCGCGTCTGCCACCGGCTGCGCTCGCTCGGCGAGCGCGAGGTCGAGGCGCGCGCGATCGGCGAGCTGGTCATGGAGGAGCTGCGCCAGCTCGACGAGGTGGCCTACGTGCGCTACGCGTCCGTCTATCACCGCTTCCAGGACATCGACGCCTTCCGCGAGCAGATCGAGGAGCTCGGCGAGCGCCGCCGCCAGGACCCGGCGACCGGCCAGATGTCGCTGCTGCCTGGCGCGGGGCGCGGACCGAAGGAGCGGAAATGACCGGCAGCGCGGGCATCGATGCCCGGCACATGGCGCGGGCGCTCAGGCTCGCGGCGCGCGGGCTGTGGACGACGGACCCGAACCCGCGCGTGGGCTGCGTGATCGCGACCGGCGAGCGCGTCGTCGGCGAGGGCTGGCACGAGCGTGCCGGCGGGCCGCATGCCGAGGTCGTCGCGCTGGGCGCGGCCGGTGCCGCCGCGCGCGGCGCGACCGCCTACGTCACGCTGGAACCCTGCTGCCACCATGGGCGCACGCCGCCCTGCACGGACGCGCTGGTCGCGGCGGGCGTCGCGCGCGTCTGCTACGCGGTCGGGGACCCGAACCCGCGCGTCAATGGCGGCGGCGCGGCGCGGCTCGCGGCTGCGGGCATCGCGGTCGAGGGCGGCCTGCTGCAGTCGCTGGCCCGCGCGCTGAACCCGGGTTTCCTGTCGCGGATGGAGCGAGGGCGGCCCTGGGTCCGGCTCAAGCTGGCCGCGAGCCTCGACGGGCGCACGGCGCTGGCCGGCGGCGAGAGTCGCTGGATCACCGGCGAGGCGGCGCGCGCCGACGTGCAGCGGTTGCGCGCGCGGTCGTCGGCGCTGCTGACCGGCAGCGGCACCGTGCTGAAGGACGACCCGCGCCTGGACCTGCGGCAGCCCGGCGCGGCGCGCCAGCCGCTGCGGGTCGTGCTGGACTCGGCGCTGCGGCTGCCACCGGAGGCGCGGATCTGTGCGGCGCCGGGCGAGCTGCTGGTGCTCGGCGCAGAGGGCCACGCGGAGCGTGCCGAGGCGCTGCGCGCCCGCGGCCTGCGCGTCGAGTTGCTGCCGGCCGCAGGCGGCGGGCTGGACCTCGGCGCGGTGCTGCGGCGGCTCGCCGAGCTCGAGGTCAACGAATTGCAGGTCGAGTCGGGGCCGACGCTGGCCGGCGCGCTGCTGTCCGGCGGCTGGGTAGACGAGCTGGTCGTGTACCTCGCGCCCGCGCTGCTGGGCCCGGACGCGCAGCCGCTGGCGCGGCTGCCGGCGCTGGCCGCGATGGAGCAGCGTCGCGAGTTCGAGATCGTCGAGCACCGGCGCATCGGCACGGACCTGCGGATCACGCTGCGCCCGGGGCGGGGCTGAGGAACGCAGCGGTGTTCACCGGCATCATCCAGGCGATCGGCCGC
>JBFGAO010000139.1:0-4326 GCA_041568095.1 Steroidobacteraceae bacterium
AGGAGCCGCCCAGCGCGATCGGCTTGCCGGTCACGATCTCGGGCGTGTGGCCCTTGGGTCGGCGCTGTTCGTCGTAGTAGTCCCAGGGCTGCAGGTCCATCAGCGCCTCGGCGTGGAAGGACGCCGCGTCGAGGTCGTCCGGGTAGCGCGCCGCGACCTCGCCCATCGCCGCGGCATAGGCTTCGTCGAGCGGGCGGCGATCGGCCGGCGGTTCCTCCGCATAGCGGCTTGCGAGTGCGTCGATGTAGTCGCGCTCGCGCTCGCTCGCCTGCGGCGCGGCCGCCAGCGCGCGCTGCAGCCGCGACCAGGCGCGCGCGTTATTGGCCGGGTCCATGCCGGCATTGACATGCGGGCCCAGCACCAGCGAGGCACCCCACCAGCACATCGCGCAGTCCGGGTCGAGCTCGGTCGCGCGCAGGAAGGAGCGCTCGGCGCCATCGTGGTTGAAGCCGAAGGTCAGCATCAGGCCCTGGTCGAACCAGCGCTGCGCTTCCTCCGATGCGGTCGTGACCGGGAAGGAGTGGCTGCCGAGGCCCTCTAGCAATGTTGCGCCGACCAGCGGCTCGGGCAGGTAGCGCGAGGCCTCGCGCTGCGCGGACCAGCGGCCGTAGAGCGTGTAGACGAGTACCGCGGCGACCAGCGCAACGGCAATGAATGTGTACTTGCGGTTCATGACCCTGCCTCCCTGCGGGGGCCAATGGCGCTGGGGATACGCCGGTCGCAGCCCCCTTTCAAGCCGGGGAATCCTTCAGTAGCCAATGCGGCTGTCGTCCGGGACCCCGTAGCGTTCCTCGAGCCGCCGGACCTCCTGCATGCCAACCAGGTCGAAGAATTCCTGGAAGCGCGGCAGTTGCGGCGCCAGCCCGGCGACGGTTTCCTCGGCCTTCAGCACCTGCAGCAGCCGCTCGGCGCCCTGGATCGCGGCCAGCAGCACCCAGTTCGGGTAGATGATGAGCTTGAAGCCGAGCGCCGCGATCTCGGGGCGCGACAGGAACGGCGTCTTGCCGCTGCTCGCGAGATTGTACAGCGTCGGGCGCTGCAGCCGCCTCGGGATCTCGGCAAGGTGCTCGGGACCCGGCGCCTCGACGAACAGCACATCGGCGCCCGCCTCGCCGTACAGCGCCGCGCGCTCCAGCGCCTGCCCGAAGCCCTCGACCGCGAGCGCATCGGTGCGTGCGATCAGCAGGAAATCGTCGTCGCGGCGCGCGTCGGTCGCCGCCCTGATCTTCGCGACCATCTCGGCCGGGCTGATGAGCTGCTTGCCGGCCAGGTGGCCGCAGCGCTTCGGCAGCACCTGGTCCTCGAGGTGGATCGCCGCGACGCCGGCGCGCTCGTAGGCCTGCACGGCGCGGCGCACGTTCAGCGGCCCGCCATAGCCGTTGTCGCAGTCGGCGATCAGCGGCAGCCCGCTCGCGTCGGCAATGCGCGCCGCGTTGTCGACCATCTCGGTCAGCGTCAGCAGGCCGACGTCGGGCATGCCGAGCCGCGTCGCCGAGGTGCCGGCGCCGGTCATGTAGATCGCCTCGAAGCCCTGCTTCGCGACCAGCCGCGCGAACAGCGCATCCGGCACGCCCGGCGCCATCACGGCGCCGTCGGCCGCCAGCAGCTGGCGAAGTCTCGTCGTCAGTCTCATCACTCGCTCCCCATATCGGTCCATGGGCGCTCGCGCAGTGCGCGGCGCTCGAATTCCTCGATCTGCGGCAGGTAGCCCAGCGTCATGCCGAGTTCGTCGACACCCTGCAGCAGGCAGTCCCGCCAGAAGGCGTCGATCGTGAAGCCATGGCGCGAGCCGTCCGGCAGCGTGACGCGCTGCGCCTCGAGATCCACGGTGACCTCGCGCGCCGGGCCAGCGGCGAGGCGCTCGCGCAGCGCCTCGACCAGGTCCTCCGGCAGCGCGACCGGCAGCAGGCCGTTCTTCAGCGCATTCGCATGGAAGATGTCGCCGAAGCCGGGGGCCAGCACCGCGCGGATGCCGAAGTCGGCCAGCGCATACACTGCGCTCTCGCGCGAGGAACCGCAGCCGAAGTTGCGCCCGGCGACCAGGATCCGCGCGTCGCGGAACTCCGGCCGGTTCAGCACGAACTCCGGCCGCTTGCCGCCCTCGGCGTCGAAGCGCAGGTCATGGAACAGGTAGCGGCCGTAGCCCTCGCTGCGGTCGCGCTTCATGAAGCGTGCCGGGATGATCTGGTCGGTGTCGGTGTTGATGCCCGGCAGCGGCGCAGCGATCGCTGTCTCGCGAACGAAGGGCGTCATGCGCGACCCCCGGTTGCAAGCCGCCGCAGGTCCGTGAGCCTCCCGGTCACGGCCGCAGCGGCGGCCATCGCCGGGCTCATCAGGTGCGTGCGCGCACCGGGGCCCTGGCGGCCGACGAAATTCCGGTTCGAGGTCGACGCGCAGCGCTCGCCGGGCGCGACGGTGTCGCCGTTCATCGCGACGCACATCGAGCAGCCCGACTCCAGCCACTCGGCGCCGGCTGCGCGGAACACGCGATCCAGGCCCTCCGCCTCCGCCTGGCGCTTCACCGCCGTCGAGCCCGGCACGATCATCACCGGCACCTGCGCCCTGCGCCCGTCCAGCACCGCGGCCGCCGCGCGCAGGTCCTCGATGCGGCTGTTGGTGCAGGAGCCGATGAACACGCGGTCGATCGCGAGGCCTTCGAGCGGCTGGCCGGGGCGCAGGCCCATGTAGGCCAGCGCCTGCTCCGCCGCGGCGCGGCGCTGCGCGTCCGGCAATGTCGCCGGGTCCGGCACGGCGCCGCCGATCGGCATCGCATCCTCCGGGCTCGTGCCCCAGGTCACCATCGGCTCGATCGCGGAGGCGTCGATGGCGACTTCGCGGTCGAAAGCGGCGCCGTCGTCGCCGGGCAGCGTCCGCCAGTACGCCAGCGCCTGCTCCCACTGTTGGCCGGCCGGTGCGAAGGGCCGGCCGTGCAGGTACTCGAAGGTCGTGTCGTCCGGCGCGACCATGCCGCAGCGCGCGGCGGCCTCGATCGACATGTTGCAGACCGTGAGCCGCTCCTCGATGCTCATCGCGCGGATCACCGGGCCTGCATACTCGATCGCATGCCCGCCGGCGCCGCCGGCGCCGATCTTCGCGATGATCGCGAGGATCAGGTCCTTCGCGGTGACGCCCGCACCGAGCCGGCCCTCGACCGTGATCCGCAGCGTCTTCGGCTTCGCCTGCCACAGCGCCTGGGTCGCCATGACCAGCGCGTTCTCGGACTGGCCGACGCCGAAGGCCAGCGCGCCGAGGGCGCCCTGCGTGGAGGTGTGGCTGTCGCTGCAGACAATCGTCAGCCCCGGCTGCGTGATGCCGAGCTCGGGCCCGATCACGTGCACGATGCCCTGGCGCGGGTCGTCCAGCCCGAAGTGGCGCACGCCGCTCCAGCGCATGTTGTCGTCGAAGCGGCGGATCACGTCGCCGACCTCCGGCGTCCTCGCGTCGGCGATCCTGCGGCCGCCGGTGGGCGCATAGTGGTCCGCGGTGCCGAACACCTGCCGCGGCCGGCGCACGGCAAGGCCGCGCCGGCGCAGATCGGCGAAGGCGTGGAATGAGCCCTCGTGGATCATGTCGCGGTCGATATAGATCAGCGACGGCCCCTCGTCGCGCGCGACGATCACGTGGCTGTCCCAGACCTTGTCGAACAGCGAGCGGGGCGCGGGCATGCGGCTCCTCCGGAGCGGCGAGGATAGCCAGTCACGCCTCCCCCTGTCGCGTCCCGCGGCCGAACCGGCAGAATGGCGCCATGGGCCCGCTCGCCGACCTCAAGGTACTCGACCTCAGCCGCATCCTCGCCGGGCCCTGGGCGACCCAGTGCCTCGCCGATTTCGGCGCAACGGTCTGGAAGGTCGAGAAGCCCGGCGCCGGCGACGACACGCGCCACTGGGGCCCGCCCTGGCTCGCCGACGGCGCGGGCCGCGACACGAGCGAGGCCGCCTATTACCTGTCGGCGAACCGCGGCAAGCAGTCCCTCGCGATCGACTTTACGCAGCCGGCCGGGCGTCAGCTGCTGCGCGAGCTCGCCGCGCGCGCCGACGTGCTGGTCGAGAACTTCAAGGTCGGCACGCTGGCGCGCTACGAGCTGTCCTGGGCCGACCTGCAGCCGCTGAACCCGCGGCTTGTCTATTGCTCGATCTCGGCCTTCGGCCAGGACGGGCCGGCTGCGGCCGAGGCCGGCTACGACGCGATGATCCAGGCGATGTCGGGGCTGATGAGCATCACCGGCGAGCCGCACGGCACGCCGCAGAAGGTCGGCGTCGCAGTCTCGGACCTGATCACCGGGCTGTATGCGGTCGGTGCAATCCTCGGTGCGCTGCATGAGCGCGA
>JBFGAO010000140.1:0-4322 GCA_041568095.1 Steroidobacteraceae bacterium
CCGGCGGTCTTCTGCACGTGCACGAACAGGAACTGGCGCGATTCTGATATCAGCATTCCGGGCGTTCCGCAGTTCTTCCCTAGCGGCGCGTGACGCGCAGGCCCCGCCGCGCGAGCAGCGCCGGCAGACCCTCTTCGCCGACCAGGTGCAGCGCGCCGACGACGACCAGGCTGTCGACCGGCCCGGCCAGCAGCGCCTCGACCTGGTCCGCCCAGCGCCGGTTGCGCGCATGGACCAGCCGCTCGGCCAGTTCCGGCTCCTCGGCGAATTCCTCGTCGAGCTTCGCGGCCAGTGCATCCACGTCGCCGGCGCGCCAGTGCGCGACCAGCTCGCGCAACTCGGTGCCGGCCCGCGGCGCATCCTCGAGAGACTGCAGCAGCAGCGCGTGCTGCAGCCGTTCCGGAAGTCCATCCAGCATGCCGAGCTGCCCGGTCAGCGTCTCGAGCCCGGCGGTCGGCTTGCCGTCGGCGGCGGCGGCATGGAGCAGCAGCTGCTCGACGCCGTGCTGCTGCAGGAAGCCCTGCCGCTCCAGCGCCAGCGCGGCGACCGTGATGCCGGCGAACCAGGGCTCGAAGGCGGCCAGCAGCCCGAGTTCCAGGCCGGCGGCTGCAGCGGCCGCACGGACCCGCTCCGCGTCCGGGCCCAGCAATTCGAACAGGTCGCGGCCGGCCGGGTCGATCGCGAGCCCGGCGGTGGCGGTCGCAACCTCCAGCGGCGACAGCGCCGCGAAGTCGATCTCCAGCACCAGCTGGCCGGCCTCGGCCCAGGCCTCGGCCAGCGCGCCGCGGATCGCGAACTCGCCGGGCGGCAGCGCGTGCATCGAGCCGAACAGCCAGGCGCGGCCGTGCTGGCCCTCGACCAGCCACAGCGGCGGCTCGGCCGCGGCGGGCGCCGCGAACGCGAGTGCCGCGGCCAGCCCGAGCAGCCAGCGGCGCAGCTCAGTCACCGGGACCGACCCACTCGATGCCGGTGTCGATGCCGCCGTCCGGGCGCAACTGCAGCCAGCGATAGCCGGGCGGCCGGTCGTCGGCCGCGAAGTCGTCGCTGCCGGGCAGGAACTGCATGCAGGTGGACGGGCTGCACATCATCTGCCAGCGGCCGCGGACCTCGTCCAGCGCCTGGTGCGCGTGGCCCCACAGCAGGCCGCGCACGCCCGGGTAGCGCTCGAGCACCGCGAACAGCTCGTCGGCGTTGTGCAGGCCCAGCGCGTCTAGCCAGCGGCTGCCGTGCGGCACCGGCGGGTGGTGCAGGCAGACCAGCACGTGCGCGCCGGACTCGGCGTCCAGCGCCTGGCGCAGCCGCCCGAGCTCGTCGGCGGACAGCAGGCCGTGGGTCTCGCCCGGCACCGAGGTGTCGAGCGTGACGACCTGCCAGCCGTCGTAGCGCGCCGAGATGCCGTGCTCGAAGGGCGGGCCGGCCAGCGCACTGCGCAGCTCGGGCACGAGGTCGTGGTTGCCGGGCAGGCAGTGCACCGGCACGTGGCTCCCGCCGAAATGCTCGCGCAGTGTCGCGTAGCCGCCGGCCTCGTCCTGCACCAGGTCGCCGGTCAGCAGGATCGCGCGCGGGCCGGGATGCCGGCGACGCGCGTTCGCGAGGCAGCGCGCGAGCGTCTGCCCCGGGTCGACGCCGCGAACCACCGTGCCCGGCGTGCCGGGCAGGTGGGTGTCGGTGAACTGCAGCAGCAGCACCGGGGCGCGGCCTCAGTACCGGTAGTGCTCGGGCTTGTACGGGCCGTCCGCCGGCAGGCCGAGGTAGCGGGCCTGCTCGTCGGTCAGCTGCGTCAGCCTTGCGCCGATCCGCCCCAGGTGCAGCCGCGCGACCTTCTCGTCGAGGTGCTTCGGCAGCACGTAGACGCGGTTCTCGTAGCGCTCGCGATGCGCGAACAGCTCGATCTGCGCGAGCACCTGGTTCGTGAACGAGTTCGACATCACGAAGGACGGGTGCCCGGTCGCACAGCCGAGGTTCACGAGCCGGCCCTCGGCGAGCACGATGATCCGCTTGCCGTCCGGGAAGATCACGTGGTCGACCTGCGGCTTGATGCTCTCCCACTGGTATTGCCGCAGCGAAGCGATGTCGATCTCGCTGTCGAAGTGTCCGATGTTGCAGACGATCGCCTGGTGACGCATCCGGCGCATGTGGTCGTGCGTGATCACGTTCACGTTGCCGGTCGCGGTGACGAAGATGTCGGCCTTGTCGCAGGCCTCGTCCATCGTCACGACGCGGTAGCCCTCCATCGCGGCCTGCAGCGCGCAGATCGGGTCGATCTCCGTGATCCAGACCGTCGCGCCGAGCCCGCGCAGCGACTGCGCGCAGCCCTTGCCGACGTCGCCGTAGCCGGCGACGATCGCGACCTTGCCGGCGATCATGACGTCGGTCGCGCGCTTGATGCCGTCCACCAGCGACTCGCGGCAGCCGTACAGGTTGTCGAACTTCGCCTTCGTGACCGAGTCGTTGACGTTGATCGCCGGGAACGGCAGCCGCTTGTCGCCGGCCAGCCGGTACAGTCGCTTGACGCCGGTGGTCGTCTCCTCGGTGACGCCGCGGATCGCGGCGAGCCGCGTCGAGTACCAGCCCGGCTGCGCGTCGAGGCGCCGCCGGATCGACGCGTACAGCGAGCGCTCCTCGTCGTTGGCAGGCTTCGCGAGCACCGAAGCATCCTGCTCGGCCTGGCTGCCGAGCATCAGCAGCAGCGTCGCGTCGCCGCCGTCGTCCAGGATCATGTTGGCGTGCCGGCCGGACGGCCAGTCGAAGATCCGGTGGCTGAAGTCCCAGTACTCGTCGAGCGTCTCGCCCTTGTGCGCGAACACCGGCACGCCGGCCGCGGCGATCGCGGCGGCGGCGTGGTCCTGCGTCGAGTAGATGTTGCAGGACGCCCAGCGCAGCTCGGCGCCGAGCGCCTTCAGCGTCTCGATCAGCACCGCGGTCTGGATCGTCATGTGCAGCGAGCCGGCGATCCGGGCACCGGCCAGAGGCTGCGCGCCGGCGAACTCGTCGCGCAGCGCCATCAGTCCCGGCATCTCGGTCTCGGCGATCGCGATCTCGCGGCGGCCCCAGTCGGCCTGGCCGATGTCGTGGACCTGGTAGTCGTGCTTCCTCGGGTTGATCACGGCATTCATTGCGTACCTCTCCTTTGCGAGCGAGAGCGCCGTTGTCCTTTCGCGACTCCCGAGCCTGGCAGGCTGACGCCTGTTGCAACGCTCCTCGGCAGTCGCGGCCCGCCGCTGCGGGCGTCGATTCAGATGCCCGCGGCCTCCCGCAGCGCCTCGGCGCGGTCGGTCCGCTCCCAGCTGAAGGCGGTGAAGTTGGTGCTGCGGGTCACGGTCTTGCCATTCGCGTCGTCCTGCCACTCGTAGCTGGCGTCGAAGGGCTCGCGGCCGAAGTGGCCGTAGGCGGCGGTCGGCCGGTACATCGGGTGGATCAGGTCCAGCATCTGCATGATGCCCCAGGGCCGCAGGTCGAAGTGCGCGCGGACCAGCTTCTCGATCCGATCGTCGCTGATCCGGCCGGTGCCGAAAGTGTGCACCGAGATCGAGGTCGGCTGGGCGACGCCGATCGCATATGAGACCTGGATCTCGCAGCGCCGTGCGAGCCCGGCCGCGACCAGGTTCTTCGCGACATAGCGCGCCGCGTAGGCGGCCGAGCGGTCGACCTTGGACGGGTCCTTGCCGGAGAACGCGCCGCCGCCGTGGCGGGCCATGCCGCCGTAGGTGTCGACGATGATCTTGCGGCCGGTGACGCCGCAGTCGCCGACCGGCCCGCCGGTCACGAAGCGCCCGGTCGGGTTGATGTGGAAGCGGGTGCGCTTGTCGAGCCACTTCGCCGGCAGCACCGGCTTGATGATCTCCTCCATGACCCCTTCCTGCAGGTCCTTGCGCTTGACCTCGGGGGCGTGCTGCGTCGACAGCACGACGGCCTCGATGCCGACCGGCCGGTGGCCCTCGTAGCGGAAGGTCAGCTGGCTCTTCGCGTCCGGGCGCAGCCAGGGCAGCTTCGGGTTGCGGCCCTTGCGCACCTTCGCCTGGCGCTCGACCAGCTTGTGCGCGTAGTGGATCGGCGCCGGCATCAGCGCGGGCGTCTCGTCGCTCGCATAGCCGAACATCAGGCCCTGGTCGCCGGCGCCCTGCGACTCCGGGTCGCGGCGGTCGACGCCCTGCGCGATGTCGGCGGACTGCTTGCCGATCACGTTGACGACGCTGCAGGTCCGCCCGTCAAAGCCGATCTGCGAGGACGTGTAGCCGATCTCGCAGATCACGCCGCGGACCAGTTCCTCCAGGTCGACCCAGGCGCGCGTCGTGATCTCGCCGGCGATGATCGCGACGCCG
>JBFGAO010000141.1:0-4267 GCA_041568095.1 Steroidobacteraceae bacterium
GACCCTGGCCGCAGGTCCGAACCTGTCCGCGTTGAACTTTGCGGCCAATGAGGGCGGCAATGCGACACGTGCGGACCACCGCATCCTCTACGACACCGCCACCGGCAACCTCTACTACGACCCAGACGGCAATGGCGCCGGCGAGAAGATCCTGTTCGCCAAGCTGGCGCTCGGCGGAGTCGTGGGTACGGTGGACAGCAGCGACTTCAAGGTGTCGGGCTGATTGATGGAGAGAACCAGCGAGAGATGGCGCTCCCAGAGGGATTCGAACCCTCGTACCAGCCTTGAGAGGGCTGTGTCCTAGGCCTCTAGACGATGGGAGCGAGGCGCTGAATGGTCCGGTCGGGTGCCGGGGGCTGGTATTATATCGGCCCGGCACCCGACCACAAGCGGACCTAGCTTCTTGAACCAGACCAGCGACCCGGCCCACGAGCCGGTGATCGTCCCGCGCGCCGAGCACCCGATTTCGCGCTCGCTGATCGCACCGGCCGCCCTGAAGGTGCTCTACCGCCTGCGGGACGCCGGCTACCAGGGTTTCCTGGTGGGCGGCTGCGTGCGCGACATCCTGATCGGCATCACGCCCAAGGACTTCGACGTCGCGACCGACGCCTCGCCCGAGGAGGTCCGGCGCCTGTTCCGCAACTGCCGGCTGATCGGCCGGCGCTTCCGGCTGGCCCACGTGCGCTTCGGGCCGCAGATCATCGAGGTGGCGACCTTCCGTGCCGCCCACGCCGACAATGGCTTCGACGAGACCGGCGACGAGGAGGGCGATGACGCCGATGCTGCGCCCACCGGCGAGCGCGTGACCGACGAGCGCGGCCGGCTGCTGCGCGACAACCTGTACGGCACGATCGAGCAGGACGTCTGGCGCCGCGACTTCACCTGCAACGCGCTGTACTACAACATCGAGGACTTCTCGATCTGGGACTACGTCGGCGGCGTCGAGGATGCGCGCGCGCGCCGGCTGCGGCTGATCGGCGACCCGGAGGCCCGCTACCGCGAGGACCCGGTGCGGATGCTGCGCGCCGTGCGCTTCCAGGCCAAGTTGGGTTTCGAGATCGAGGCCGGCACGCGCGAACCGATCGGCCGGCTCGCGAACCTGATCGACGGCGTGCCGCCGGCGCGGCTGCTGGACGAGTTCCTGAAGCTGTTCCTGGCCGGCTTCGGGCTGCGCGCCTTCGAGTTGCTCGAGGCCCACGGCCTGCTCGAGCACCTTTTCCCGGACACGGCGGCCTACCTGCGCGACGAGAAGGACGGCATGGCGCGGCGGCTGATCGGCGCCGGGCTCGCCAACACCGACGCGCGCGTCGCCGAGGACCGGCCGGTCACGCCGATGTTCCTGTTCGCGGTGCTGCTGTTCGGGCCGGTCTCGGCCGCGGCGCAGCGGCGCTTTGACGAGGGCCACGCTCCCGCGCAGGCAATCGCGGATGCGGTGGACGAGGTCGTGCGGCGCCAGAACACGCGGATCGGCATCCCGAAGCGCTTCTCGATCCCGATGCGCGAGATGCTGGCGCTGCAGCCGCGCTTCCACCGCCGCGAGGGCCGGCGCGCGCTGGGCTTCGTGGGCCACCCGCGCTTCCGCGCAGCCTACGACTTCCTGATGCTGCGGGCCGAGGCCGGCGGCGAGGATCCCGAGGTCGCGAAGTGGTGGACCGAGATCCAGGAACTGCCGCAGGAGGCGCAGCTGGAGCGGGTCGGCCAGGGCGGCGGAGACGAGCCCCAGGGCAAGCGCCGCCGGCGCCGTCGCGGCCGGCGCCGCAAGCCTCCGGCGGGAGAGGGCTGAGGGTCCCATGCGCTGGCGGCCCGCCTACGTGGCCCTCGGCGCCAACCTCGGCGAGCCGCTGCGGCAGGTCGAGGCCGCCTTCGACGCGCTGGCCGCGCTGCCCGACACGCTGCTCGTCGCCCGCTCGCGCGCCTGGCGCTCCAAGCCGATGGGACCGGCCGACCAGCCGGACTTCGTCAACGCCGTTGCGGGCCTGCTGACGGGCCTCGAGCCGCGCGTGCTGCTCGAGGGACTGCAGCGAATCGAGCGCGAGATGGGCAAGGTCGAGCCGCCGGTGCGCTGGGGGCCGCGCGTCATCGACCTGGACCTGCTGCTGTACGCTGACCTCAACTGCGACGAGGCGGGGCTCGCGCTGCCGCACCCCGGCCTGCCCCGGCGCAATTTCGTCCTGTATCCTCTCGCCGAGATCGCGCCGGAACTGTGGGTGCCGCGCCATGGGCGGGTCAGGCAGCTCCTGCGCCAGGTGACGGACGAGGGGCTCAGCCCCCTTTCGGCGGGGACCCGGTGAACGAAGCGCAGCGCAAGGACTGGCCCCACCGGCTGGTCGTCGTCGAGGGCCTGATCGGCGTGGGCAAGACCAGCCTTGCGCGCCGACTGGCCGCCGCCGTCGGCGCCGAGACGGTGTTCGAGCAGCCGATGGACAACCCCTTTCTCGAGCGCTTCTACCGCAACCCGAAGGCCGCCGCGTTCCCGGCCCAGCTGTACTTCCTGTTCCAGCGCGCGCGCCAGCTCGCCGAATTGCGCCAGCACGACATGTTCGCGCCGGTGCGCGTCGCCGACTACCTGCTCGACAAGGACCGGCTGTTCGCGCGCGTGACGCTGGACGACCCCGAGTACGCGCTCTACGACCAGGTCTATACGCGGCTCGCGCTGGACGCGCCGCGGCCCGACCTGGTCGTGTTCCTGCAGGCGCCGGTCGAGCTGCTGCTGCAGCGCATCGACCGGCGCGGCATCGCCTACGAGAAGTACATCGACGCGGCCTACCTCGAGAAGCTCGGCGAGGCCTACACGCGCTACTTCCACCAGTACACTTCCTCGCCGCTCTTGATCGTCAACACGGCCGAGATCGACCCGGTCAACAACTCGCGCGACTTCGACGAGCTGTTCGATGCGATCCGCGACACGCGCAGCGGCCGGCATTACATCAATCCGGTGAGGGGCTGAGATGTACACGCAGCTGGAACAGAGGCACTCGCCGCGACCGCCGGTCACGATCGCGACGCTGCAGAAGATGAAGGCCGACGGCGAGAAGATCGCCTGCCTGACCGCCTACGACGCGAGCTTCGCGATGCGGGTGGACCACGCCGGCGTGGATCTCGTGCTGGTCGGCGACTCGCTCGGCAGGGTGATCCAGGGCCACGAGACGACCGTGCCGGTCACGATGGAGGACATGCTTTACCACACGCGCGCGGTCGCGCGCGGCCTGGCGCGGCCGCTGCTGGTCGGCGACATGCCGTTCATGAGTTACTCGACGCCGGAGCAGGCGCTCGCGAACGCGGTGCGGATGATGCAGGAAGCCGGCGCGAAGATGGTCAAGCTCGAGAGCGGCCACGCGCAGCTCGCAATCGTCGAGTTCCTGGCCCGCCACGACATCCCGGTCTGCGCGCACATCGGCCTGAAGCCGCAGTCGGTGCACAAGGTCGGCGGCTTCCGGGTGCAGGGCCGCGAGCCGGACGCGGCGAAGCAGATGCAGCGCGCGGCGCGCCAGTTGCAGGACGCCGGCGCCGACATCGTGCTGCTGGAATGCATCCCGTCGGCGCTCGGCAAGGAGATCACCGCGGCGCTGTCGGTGCCGGTGATCGGCATCGGCGCCGGGCCGGACACCGACGGGCAGATCCTGGTGCTGTACGACATCCTCGACATCACGCCCGGTCGCAAGCCGCGCTTCACGCAGAATTTCGCCGAGGGCGCAGCCGGTCCGCAGGCCGCGATCGAAGCCTACGTCCGTGCCGTCAAGGACGGCAGCTACCCGGCGCCGGAGCATTGCTTCTGAGGACCGCGCGATGGAGACGCTGACCCGCAGCGTCGCGGTGCGCCAGCGCGTCGCCGGCTGGCGCGCTGCCGGCCATGCGGTCGGCTTCGTGCCGACGATGGGCAACCTGCACGAGGGCCACCTGAGCCTGGTGCGAGCGGCGCTGGCGCGCAGCGAGCGCGTCCTCGTCAGCATCTTCGTGAACCCGACGCAGTTCGGCCCCGGCGAGGACTTCGAGCGCTATCCGCGCACGCTGGAGCGCGACGCGGACCTGCTGGCCGCGGCGGGCGTGCAGCTGCTGTTCGCACCCGAGGTCGCCGAGGTCTACCCGGACGGCCCGGGGCACACGACCGTCGTCGACGTGCCGGAGCTGTCCGGCCTGCTGGAGGGCAGCCACCGGCCGGGCCACTTCGCCGGCGTTGCGACCGTCGTCGCGAAACTGCTGAACATCGTGCAGCCGGACGTCGCGGTGTTCGGCGAGAAGGACTTCCAGCAGCTGGCCGTCATACGCC
>JBFGAO010000142.1:0-4254 GCA_041568095.1 Steroidobacteraceae bacterium
CGTCCTGGACGAGCGGCACGTCGTCGGCGAGCCTCGCGCGTCGGCGCGCGTCGGCTTCGTCTCGGCCGACGCAGACCCGGCCGTCCGGCGCATACCAGGCCGGGATCCGGTGGCCCCACCAGAGCTGGCGGCTGATGCACCAGTCCTTGATGTTGCGCATCCACTCGTAATAGGTGCGGTCCCAGTTCCCGGGCACGAAGCGGATGCTGCCGTCCTCGACGGCGCGGATCGCCGGCTCCGCCAGCGGCGCGATCCGCACGTACCACTGGTCCGTCAGCCAGGGCTCGACCACGCTGCCGCTGCGGTCGCCGCGCGGCACCATCAGCCGGTGCGGCTCGGTCTTCTCCAGCAGGCCCTCGGCCTCGAGCTCGGCGACGATCCGGCGCCGCGCCTCGAAGCGGTCGAGGCCGTGGTAGCGCTCCGGCGCCGCGTCGCCGATCGTCGCGTCGGCATTCAGCACGTTTACCGGCTCGAGGCCATGGCGCTGGCCGACTTCCCAGTCGTTGAAGTCATGGGCGGGCGTGATCTTGACGCAGCCGGAGCCGAACTCGCGGTCCACGTACTCGTCGGCGATGACCGGGATCCCGCGGCCGGCCAGCGGCAGCCGCAGCATCTTCCCGATGCAACCGCGGTAACGCTCGTCCTCGGGATGCACGGCGACCGCGACGTCGCCGAGCATGGTCTCGGGCCGGGTCGTCGCGACCGTCAGCGCGCCGTCGCCGTCCACGAAGGGGTAGCGCAGGTGCCACAGCCGGCCTTCCTCCTCGACCGACAGCACCTCGAGGTCGGACAGCGCCGTCTTCAGCACCGGGTCCCAGTTGACCAGCCGCTTGCCGCGGTAGATCAGTCCCTGCTCGTGCAGCCGGACGAAGGCCTCGGTGACCGCGCGCGACAGTCCCGGGTCCATCGTGAAGCGGTCGCGGCTCCAGTCCACCGACGCGCCGATCCGGCGCAGCTGGCGCGCGATCGTGCCGCCGGATTCCTCCTTCCAGCGCCAGACGCGCTCGACGAAGCGCTCGCGGCCCAGTTCGCGCCGGCTCTTGCCCTCGGCCGCGAGCTGGCGCTCGACGACCATCTGCGTCGCGATGCCGGCATGGTCCGTGCCGACCTGCCACAGCGTTGCGTCGCCGGACATCCGGTGGAAGCGCACCAGCGCGTCCATGATCGTGTCCTGGAACGCGTGCCCCATGTGCAGCGTACCGGTCACGTTGGGCGGCGGGATCACGATGCAGTAGGGCGGGCCATCGCCGGCCGGCGCGAACCAGCCATTCTGTTCCCAGCGCTCGTAGCTGCGGGTCTCGATGTCCTCGGGGCGGTAGGTCTTTTCCATGCGTCCGGCGGCGGTTCAGTCGTTGCTGCCCGCCAGGTGCTCGCGCAGCGCCGCGGCGACCAGGTCAGGCAGCGCGGCGCGCAGCCGGTCAATCACGCGCTCGAACATCACGGCCTCCATCTCGCGCGCGGCCGCGTGCAGCAGCTCGTCGGTCAGGTTCAGCGTCCGGCTGACCAGCGCCGCCTGCAGTGCGGCCAGGTCGTCCTCGGTCAGCAGCCCGCCGGCCAGCGCGGCCGGCTCGGCGACCTTGGGCTTCCGGAAGCGCCCGGTCGCATGCAGCTCGACGACGTCGGTCAGGATCGGCAGGTCGCGGGCTTTCTTGCGGCTCACGGCTCGGCTCCGATGCGGTGGGTTTCTGGCTCGATGCCGCGCTCGCGGTAGGCGCGGAAGCGCTCGCGGCCGTCGCGCCGCCGCGCGTCGTCGGCGTCGACGATCTCGGCGATGCGCTCCCAGCCCTCGACGCCGGCGGGCAGGCCTGCGCCGAGGTTGACGAGCAGCTGCCCGTCCGCGCCGGGCTGGTCGCCGGCAGCGAGCGTCACCGGCGCGGTCGCGCCCGGCGCGGCGAATTCGTGGGGCACGAAACTGCGGTCGGAGAAGGTCCACAGCAATTCGTCGAGGCGCCGGGCCTCTTCGTCGCCGACGAGCCGGACCCGCACGCGATGATCCTCGAGGAAGGCCTTCTCGATGAGCCGGCAGGCATAGTGCAGCCGCGCCTGGTCTTCGGCGGTCTCCAGCACGTGGAATTCGACGCGCGGCACCGGCGGGCCTCAGATGCCGTGCAGCAGCCAGTCCACCAGCAGCGGCACCGGGCGGCCGGTGCTGCCCTTCTGGCTGCCGGTCAGGTAGGCGGTGCCGGCGATGTCGAGGTGGGCCCAGCGCAGGCCGTCGGTGAACTTCCACAGGAAGCAGGCCGCGGTGACCGCGCCGGCCTCGCGCCCGCCGACGTTGGCGAGGTCCGCGAAGTTGCTCTTCAATTGCTCGGCGTACTCCTCGGCGACCGGCATGCGCCAGGCGCGGTCGTCGGAGCGCTCGCCGGCCGCGGCCAGCGCGCCGGCCAGCTCGTCGTCGGGCGAGAACAGGCCGCAGCAGTGGGCCCCCCGCGCTCTCACGCAGGCGCCGGTCAGCGTCGCGATGTCGACGACGGCGCGCGGCTTGTGGCGCCGCGCGTAGGTGATGCCGTCGCAGAGGATCAGCCGGCCCTCGGCATCGGTGTTCAGCACCTCGATGGTCTTGCCGGACATCGCCGTGACGATGTCGCCGGGCTTGGTCGCGCGCCCGCTGGGCATGTTCTCGCAGGCCGGCACGATGCCGACCAGGTTCAGCGGGGCCCCGATCGTCGCGACTGCCTTCAGCGCGCCGAACACGCTGGCGGCGCCGCTCATGTCGAACTTCATCTCGTCCATGCCGGGCGGCTGCTTCAGCGAGATGCCGCCGGTGTCGAAGGTGATGCCCTTGCCGACCAGCGCGACCGGCGCGTCGCTGGCCTTGGCGCCGCGGTACTCCATCACGATCAGCCGCGGCGGCTCCTCGGAGCCGCGCGTGACCGACAGGAAGGAGCCCATCTTGAGCCGGCGGATCTGCGGCTCGGTCAGCACCTTGACCCGGATCGACTTGTGCTCGCGGGCGAGGCGCCGGGCGACCGAGGCCAGGTGCGCCGGCGTGCAGACGTTGGCCGGCAGGTTCGCGAGGTCGCGCGACAGCGCCATGCCGGCGGCAATGCCGCCGCCGTCGGTGATGCCGCGGCGCGCAGCAGCGAGTTCGGTGCCGCCGACGCCGACGCCGAAGCGGCGGAGCCTGGGCTTGGGCGGCTTGCGGCCGCTCTTCAGGTCCGGGATCCGGTACAGCGCCGACTCGACGCCCTCGACGGCGAAGCGCGCCGCGTAGTAGGGCTCGAGGCCCGGCACCGGGTCGCGTGCGAGCCAGGACACCGCGTTGACGGCGCCGCTGCGGGCCAGCCACTGGGTCGCGGCCGTCAGCGCGCGCCGGTAGGGCTTGCGGCCCCAGCCTTTGCGCGGCCCGAGCCCGACCAGCAGCACGCGCTCAGCCGGGCCGCGGCCGGTGCCGGAAAGCGGCATGACCTCGCCGACCTTGCCGCCGAAGTCACCGCGCTTCAGCACGCGGCCGATCTGCCCGCCGAGGCGGCGGTCGAGGTCCCGGGCGGCGACGGTCATCTCGCTGCGCTCGTGGATCCCGACGATCGCGCAGGCGGTCCGGTGACGGGCTGCCGCCGCGCCAGTCGCGTAGAACTGCATCAGTGCTTCCCCTGCCGTTGAGCGCTTCGCGGCGCTGGTTTACCGTAGCGCCAGTCTAAACGAATTGGGCGGTTCCGAGTGTCATCCGCCCCCGGGAAAACCAGCGTGTACCGAACCTTTGACCGCTACGTGCTGCGCGAGACCGCGACGGCATGGCTGGCGGTGACCGCGGTCCTGCTGGCGATCCTGATCAGCAACCAGCTGGCGCGGATCCTCGGGCTGGCCGCGACCAACAGCTTCCCGCGCGAAGTCGTGATGTCGCTGATCGGGCTGACGACGCTGCAGAACCTGGTCGTGCTGGTGCCCATCGCGATGCTGCTGGCGGCGATGCTGGCGCTCGGGCGGCTTTACCACGAGAGCGAGATGGCGGCGGTGCGCGCCTGCGGGGTCGGGCCCGCGCGGCTCTACCTGCCGGTGTTCACGCTGGCCACTGCGGTCGCGGCGGGCCTGGCCTGGCTGACCTTCAACGTCGCGCCGGCGGCCCACGAGGGCGCCGAGGAATTGCGCAGCCAGGCGATGCGCGACGCGCAGTTCGGGCGGCTGGAGCCGGGCCGGTTCCGCAGCTTCTCGGGCGGGCAGGCCGTGTTCTATGCCGAGCAGGCAGACCCCGACGGACGGCTGCGCAACGTGTTCGTGCAGCGCTATGCGGGCGAGCGCGTCGAGGTCGCGGTC
>JBFGAO010000143.1:0-4203 GCA_041568095.1 Steroidobacteraceae bacterium
AGCGTGCCCGCGCCGAGCGCATCCTGTCCGCGGTCGGCGCCTGCCTTTGGCTGGACGAAGAGGAGCAGCTGGACGCCGTGACGGCCGTATCCGGCTCCGGGCCCGCCTACCTGTTCCTGCTGATCGAGGCGCTCGAGCAGGCTGCCGCCGCCGAGGGCCTCGATCCGGGCATCGCGCGCCGGCTGGCCGTCGAGACGGCACACGGCGCCGCGCGGCTGGCCAGCGAGTCGGGCGCAGACCCGGCCGCACTGCGCGCGTCGGTGACCTCGCCCGGCGGCACGACCGCGGCCGCGCTGGCCGTGCTCGAGGCGGCAGGATTCCGCGAGACCCTGCACCGTGCCGTGCACGCAGCGCGGCGGCGCGCGGCCGAGCTGGCAGGCTGACAAGGAGCACCGATGCGAGCGATCGTCTTCATCGTCGACACCGTCCTGACGCTGGCCGTCTACGTCTTCCTGCTGCGCTTCCTGCTGCAGGCGGTCAGGGCCGACTTCCGCAACCCGCTCGCGCAGGCGATCGTCGCGCTGTCCAGCTGGCTGGTCCGGCCGCTCCGGCGCGTGCTGCCGCCGTTGGGCAGCGTCGACACCGCCTCGCTGGTCGCGCTGGCACTGGTGCAGCTGCTGGCGACCTGGGCCGTGTTCTGGCTGCTGACCGGTGCGTCGATGCCGGCGCTGCCGCTGCTGGTCGCAGCCGGCCGCGAACTGCTGGTCGCGACGCTGCAGCTCTACACGATCATGGTCTTCGTCTACGCGCTGCTGTCGTTCATCGCGCCGGGCACCTACAGCCCGGTCGCCGGGCTGCTGGCCTCGCTGTGCGAGCCGCTGCTGCGGCCGGTCCGGCGCATCCTGCCGCCGGTCGCCGGCCTGGACCTGTCGCCGCTGGCCCTCATCATCGGCCTGCAGGCCCTGCGGATCCTGGTTGGCTGAGCCGGCCCGCGACCGTGACGACGCGGCGGACCGCCCTGTCCTGTGCCTGGCTGCTGCCGCTCGCCGGCTGCGGCGGCGCGGAGCGCGAGCCGACACCGGCGCGTCCCTACGAGGATCCGGGCTTCGTGCTGATCGGCGAGCAGCGCCTGCACTATGCGCTGACGCTGACCACCGACCTGCCTCCAGAGATTGCAGCAGCTTACGGCGTGGAACGCAGGCCGAATCTAGCTCTGCTGACGATCGCGCTCGAGCCGGGCGACGCGACAAATGCACAGGAACTGCAGGTCGACGCGCTCGCGATCAGCCTGCTCGGCGACCGCCAGCCGCTGGCGCTGCGCCGCAGCGAGCAGGATCGCCGCCCGACCTGGGTCGCGACGCTCGCGATCCGTCACCGCGAGCCGGTCACGATCGAGATCCGCGCGCGCAGACCGGCATCCGCGCAGGAGGTCGTCGCGCGCCGGACACGCGAGTTCTACGTCGACTGAACGATCGCGCGGCGCGCGCGCCCCGGAAAAAACCGCTCCGGATAGCCGTGTTCCCTCTTATGCCGCGGGTTTTTCCGTGTTATCGTGCGCCCCGACTTTCGACGAAAGCGGGCCTGTCCCGCTGCTGCCAACCACAGGAGACTATTCATGGCGAAAAAGAATGCGGCTCCGACGAAGTCGCAGATCGTATCGGCGATCGCGGACCAGACCGACCTCAGCAAGAAGCAGGTCGGAGGGGTTTTCGACGCGCTGAACGGCGTCATCAAGAAGGCGCTGCGCGGCCCCGGCGTGTTCACGATGCCTGGCCTCTGCAAGATGCGCGTGGTGAAGAAGCCGGCGACGAAGGCGCGGGAGGGCGTCAACCCGTTCACCGGCGAGCGCATGATGATCAAGGCCAAGCCGGCCTCGAAGAAGGTGCGGATCCGCGCCCTCAAGAACCTCAACGAGATGGTCGGCTGACGCCGGTCATCCTGTTACGCGACACGGCGTAATGACGGGGCGGCATTTGCCGCCCCGTTCGTTTTTCAGGCCCCTGCCGGTGCTGCGAGCCACGCCGCGACCAGCCGCCGCAGTTCCGTCAGCCGGCCGTGGAAGAAGTGCTCGACGCCCGGCAGGATCCGCACGTCCGGCGCCGGCTCGAGCCGGCGAGTCCAGTCCAGCACGGCCTCGTGGTTGACCAGCTCGTCGGCATCGCCCTGCACGACCAGCCAGGGACAGCGCGGCGGCGGCGTGCGCCCGAAGTTGAAGCGCTGCACCGGCGGCGCGACCGTGACCAGCCGTGCGGCCTGGCGGCTGCGCGCGAGCCGGAACGCGACGTAGCTGCCGAACGAGAAGCCGAGTGACCACAGCGTGCCGGCACCCTCACGATCGCGGATCCAGTCTGCGACCGCCTCCGCGTCCGCCGACTCGCCCTCGCCGTGATCGTGCTCGCCTGCGCTGCCGCCGACCCCGCGGAAGTTGAAGCGGACGCTGACCGCACCGGCGTCGACGACCGCCCTCGCTAGCGTGTGCGCGACCTTGTTCTGCATCGTGCCGCCATACAGCGGGTGCGGGTGGCAGACGATCGCGACCCGGCTGCGGTCGGCGCCCGGCCGCCGCTCGACCAGTGCCTCGATCGGGCCCGCCGGGCCGTCGATGCTGACTTTCTCCGGGGCCGCTGCGCCGGATGCCATGCCGGGGCGCGCTCCGCGTCAGTCGTTGCGGTGGATGCGGCCGCCCTTCATCACGAAGCGGACGCGCTCCATGACACCGATGTCGGCACGCGGGTCGCCCGGCACTGCGACGATGTCAGCCAGCTTGCCGGCCTCGATGCTGCCCAGCTGCTCGGCGACGCCGAGGTAGCGTGCCGGCAGGATCGTCGCGGCGCGGATCGCCTCGAGCGCCGGCATGCCGCCCTCGACCATGAAGCGGAACTCGCGGCCGTTGCTGCCGTGCGGGCAGACGCCGCAGTCGGTGCCGAACAGGATCGGCACGCCCGCGCGGTACGCCTTCGCAAAGGTCTCGGCGATGACCGGCCCGATCGCGAGCGCCTTCGGCTGCACCAGCGGGTGCAGGTAGCCCGGCTCCTGCGCGCGCTCCCAGACCCAGCGCCCGGCCGAGATCGTCGGCACGTAGTGCGTGCCTTGCTGCTTCATCAGCCGCATCGTCTCGTCGTCCATGAAGGTGCCGTGCTCGATCGAGTCGACGCCGGCGCGGACCGCTCGCTTCATGCCCTCGGTGCCGTGCGCATGCGCCGCGACCTTCATGCCGTAGTCGCGCGCCGTCGACACGATCGCGGCCAGCTCGGCGTCGGTGAATTGCGGCGCGGTGCCGGAGCGCGCGATGGACATCACGCCGCCGGTCGCGGTGATCTTGATCGAGTCGGCGCCGTCCTTGTAGCGCTGCCTCACGGCTTCGCGGCAGTCATCCGGGCCGTTGCAGACCGTGTCGTGCCGCGGGTCGTCGCTCGTCAGGAAGGGGCCGAAGCTGTTGCGCGCGTCCGCGTGGCCGCCGGTCGTGCCGATCGAGCGGCCCGAGGTGTGGATCCGCGGCCCGGCGACCTGGCCGGCGTCGATAGCGCGCTTCAGCGCGATCGAGACGTTGAACTGGTCGCCCAGGTTGCGCACGGTCGTGAAGCCGGCCAGCAGCGTGCGCTCGGCGTACATGACGCCGACCAGGGCGCGGTCCGCCTCGCCCATCTTGACCGCGTCCAGCTCCGAGCGCCGGCTCTGCTCGCCCGTCAGGTGCACGTGCATGTCCATCAGGCCCGGCATCACGGTCGCATCGGACAGGTCGATCAGCGTGTCGCCGGGCGCCGGCGCCCGGGAGCCGGCCACGACCGCGGCGATGCGCTCGCCGTCGACGGCGATCGTGACGCGCTCGCGGACCGCGCCCGCCGCCGTGGCGACGCGCCGGCCGGCGTGGATCAGCGTCGCCGCGCCGGCCGGCGCGGCGAGCAGCAGGGACAGGAACAGCAGCGGGCCGAAGCGCAGCTTCATCGTTGGTCTCCGTCAGCGGGTCGGATGGTGTCGGTGCAGGATCATTCGTTCTGGGTCGTCGTCGTCACCGATTCGACGCCCAGCAATTCGACTTCGAACAGCAGCGTGGATCCCGGCGGGATAAGGCCGTTGCCGATGTTGCGGTCGCCATAGGCCAGGGCCGGCGGAATCGTCAGCCGCCGCAGGCCGCCGACCCGCATGCCGGCGACCCCCTGGTCCCAGCCGCTGATGACGCGCCCGGCGCCGAGCGGAAACGTGAAGGGCCGCTGCCGGTCGCGGGAGCTGTCGAACTGCCGGCCGCGGAAGCCGGGCGCGGCC
>JBFGAO010000144.1:0-4197 GCA_041568095.1 Steroidobacteraceae bacterium
GGTACGCGGCGCGAGCACGCCCCCGAGCGCGAACAGCAGGCGCAGCGGCAGCGGCGGTCGGTCAGCCATGCATGAAAAAGCCGGCGCGACTGGGTCGCGCCGGCTCCATGCTCAGCCCATGCCCGGCGGCTTCAACCGGCCGCGGGCGCCGGCTCGGCCGGCATTTCCAGCTCGGGCGGCGGGCCATCACAACCCTGCACGCCATCGATCAGCCGGATCAGCAGGTCGCCGTCGGCCTGGATGTGGCGCTGGCACTGGGCCGGCCCCGACGCGAGCGGCGCGCTGAATTCCCAGATGCCCGGGGCCATCGGCAGCGTCTCGCCGGTGCCATTGCACATCGGCGCGCCGTCCTCGTCGGTCGGGCCGCTCATCGCGACCTCGGCCACCATCATCCGGTTGTTCGCGTACTTGTTGGCCTCGCCGATCAATTCCTTCGGCGTCACCCTGACGCGCACGCTCTCGCAGCGCCCACCCTGCGACACGGTCTTGACCGAGAGCGTCGCGCGGATCAGCGGCAGTGCGTCATTGGCGCTGCCCGACCCGCCACCGCAACCCGCCAGCGCCACGGCGGCCGCAGCGGCGATCCCCAGGGCGCCGAGGCCCGAGTGCTTCAGAAACGCCATCTTTGAACTCTCCTGAGAATTGGCGACGGGGCGGCGCCCCGTCCGGAACCGGCCGGAATTGTAGCAAATCGCCCCGCCAAGACAGGGCCGGGCCCGTGGACGGCACCGCCTCCCACGGGCCGGCCGTCAGGCGGCGCGCCGCCGGCTCAGGCAGCGACCTTGATGCGCCGCGGCTGGGCCTTGGCCTGCTTCGGGATCGTGATCTCGAGCACGCCGTTGCGGCCCGACGCGCGGACGTTGTCCGCGTCGACCGTGTCCGGGAGGATGAAGCGGCGATAGAAGCGGCCGTGGCCGCGCTCGATGCGCCGCTGGATCATCTCGCCCTCGTCCCTGGCCGTCGCGTGTACGGCGCGCTCGCCGGAAATGGTCAGCACGCCGCGATCCAGCGTCACGTCGACCCGGTCCGGGTCAACGCCCGGCAGGTCCACGAACAGCTGGAAGCGGTCGGCATACTCGTTGATGTCGACCGTCGGTATCCAGCCTGCCGTCGCGGCACTGCTGTCGGCGTCGCCGAGGTTGCTGAACAGCCTGTTGATCTCGTCCTGGAGCTGGCCCAGGCCCCTCCAGGGGTCATAACGCACCAGATCCATGTCTTGCCTCCTTTCCTTTTCCGTCTGTTGTCCCTGCAGGGCAGCCGCGCTGCCCTCGGTTAACAGATAGGGCCGGAGAAAGGGATTTCAAGGCGCCGGCCGGCTCAGGCGGGCCAGGGGCGTTCCAGTTCCCACAGCGGCGGCTGCCGGCCGCGGCGCAGCAGCAGGCCGCCCCCCAGCGGCTGGAAGGACCGCTGCAACCGGTGACGGTACCAGTCCGCGGGCCGCAGCCGGACGGCGGCATCGGTGCGCGAGCGGTCCGCATTGCGGCGCCAGTCCTCGCGGGTCAGCACGCTGAAGTACAGCGCGCCGCGGCACAGCCGCCCGAGGTTGGCCAGCGCCCGCAGGGCCTCGCGATCGTCGAGGTACTGCAGCACGTCATGGCAGATCACCAGGTCGAAGGGCGTCCGCGGCCGGTAGTCGGCAACGCTGCCCTGCACCCAGCCGTGGCGCCGGCACAGGTACTCGCTGGCCTCCAGCCCGACGTAGCGGGCCCGCGGGTAGGCGGCGCGCACCGGCCCCTGCAGCTGGCCGAGGCCGCAGCCGGCGTCGAGGACCCGCCGCACGCGCAGGCCCAGGTAGCCGGTCCAGGCGCAGATCAGCCGGCCGAGGCGCTCGGCATCTTCCGGCGACGCGACCCGCGTGCGCGGGTTCTCGTAGTAGCGGCGATAGAAATCCGCGTCGAATCGCATCGGCGCGCTCTCGGACAGCCAGGCAGGGCCGCAGCATAGGCGATCGCCCCCGCGCCGGGCTGCCTATTCTTCTTCGTCTTCCTCACCGTCCTCGAGCACCGGCCCGGCGCCGCCGAAGCGCCAGCGGAAGGACAGCCCGACGGCGTGCACCGAATGGCGGTAGGCCGCGGGCCCGGCGCCCAGCACGTTGCTGATCGTCGCCGGCGCGACGCCGTCCAGCGCCCAGTCCGCCGAGTCGTAGTCTTCCCAGGCGTAATGCAGGCGCAGCTGCAGCCGTTCGCTGAAGCGGTAGCCGAGGCTCGCGCGCAGCAGGTCCGCGTCGACATTCAGTTCCGGCAGCGCGCCGCTGGCGGCCAGCGGCGAGTCGCTCGCGACCTCGATGCGGCCTTCCGACCGGGCCTGCAGGTAGTCGAGCGTCAGCCGCCAGCGGTCGTCGCGGTCGCGCCACTGCAGGCCGCCGCCCGCGGTGCGGAAGCGGTCCTCGTGCCGCGCCGTCCAGCCCACCGGCTGGCCGGCCGAGGTTTCCTGCCCGGTCTGCAGCGACTCGATCCGCTGCAGGCCCCCGCTCAGGTACAGCGTCAGGTTCTCGCGCGCGCTCCAGGACAGCACGCCGGTGAAGCGCCGGTCGTCGCTCTGCTGCAGGCCCAGCGGGCTGCGCGCGTAGTCGTCGCTGGCCAGCAGCGCGTCGACGGACAGCACGACCGACTCGAAGGGCGCCCAGCTGAGCTGCGCCTGGCCGAAGTCGCGGTTGCGGTTCGCGAGGTGGTACTTGCGCAGCAGCGGGTTGTCGTTTCCGGCCTGCGGTAGCGTGCCGGGGTCGTCGGCCCGGCGGAAGGAATCGCCGGCCTTCGCGTCGATCTGCAGTTTCGCGTAGGGCGTGAAGCGCAGCGAGCCCCAGGTGCGGGTCTCGACCATCCGTCCTACGTCCTGCCCGGTCCGCTCGAGCACCTCGCGCTCCGCGCCGCCGCCGAGGCGCAGCCAGTCGAACAGCCGGATCTCGCCGCTGGCGTCGAGCCGCGAGCGCTCGTAGCTGTAGCGCTGCGTCGTCGCCGTGCCGCCCGCGATGCTGTCGCCGACCACGTAGGCCAGCGTCAGCGGCGGCGTGCGGTCCTCGCGCCGGTCGTAGCGATAGCTGGCGCGGCCGTGGATCCGGTCCGTCGGCCGCAGGCTGATGCCGAGCCGGTGGTGGCTGGTGTCGACCTTGCCGTCGAGGCGCGTCCGCGGCGGCGCGACGCCGAGCACCGCGCTCGTGCTGGCCGGCAGGAAGGCATCGTCCTGCTCGATCGAGCCCTCCGCGTAGCGCCAGCTCAGCACGCCGTCCAGCGGCATCCGCAGCTGGCCGTCCAGCGCGAGCTGCCACGCCTGGTTGTCGGGCGCCTGCGAGATCCGGCCCAGCACCGTGTCGGGCGCGAGCGGAGTGAACGGGTTGTCGAAGGTCACGGCCGGGATGTCGTTCGCGTAGTCGGACAGCAGGCCGGACAGCCGCAGGAAGCCGCTGGCCCAGCGCCAGCTGCCCTGCAGCTCGACGATGTCGGTCACCGAGTCCACCGGCAGCGGCAGCGCCGTCGCGGAGGTCAGCAGGTTGACGTAGCCGAGCGCGGTGCCGCGATGCTCCTGCCGGCGCGCGTCGGCGCGCAACTCGAACTTGCCGCCGAACCAGGCCTCCAGCGCCGCACCGAGCGTCCGTCGCTCGATGCCGGTCCGCAGTGGCGACAGGCTCGCACCCAGCCTCGTCAGGCCGGCGGTCGAGCCCGCGCGCACCCAGCCGGCCGGCAGCAGCAGCCGGCCCGCGCCGCTGTGCGCGAAAGGCGTCACTGCGGTGTCGAGGTCGCGGTGCAGCGCGCCGTCGTAGTGGATCTCGACCCGGCCGACGCGCTCGATGCCGGCGGCCAGCGCCGCCTCGCGCGTGTCGAGCCCCAGTTCGGTCGCCTCGTAGCGCCACCAGCCGCCGCCCTCGCCGCGCGAGCCGCCCTGCCAGCCGGCGATGCCCCAGGCACCCTTGCGGTCGAGGCCGTTCCACTCGCCGAATTTCGCCGAGTCGTCGCTGACGTAGCCCGCGCCGATCTCGGCGGTGGCTTCGTATTCCTTCTGGAACGGACAGGACGAGCAGGTCCATTCCGAGGTATCGACCGCGGCAGCCGGCGCGGCAGCCGCGAGCATCAGGAGCGTCATCGTGCGGCGCATGTCTTCACCTCCCGCCGCCTAGCGCATCAGGCCCGGGCCGGAAGGATGGTTCGACCCGTGCACCTTCGAGTGACAATTCGTGCAGCCGCCCGCCAGCAGCGAGGCCGA
>JBFGAO010000145.1:0-4196 GCA_041568095.1 Steroidobacteraceae bacterium
CCTCGGCCGGCAGCCCCAGCAGCGCCGCATAGCGGCGCAGGTGACCGCGCGCATAGACCGGCGCCCCCAGCTCGGCCGGCCGGTCCTCCTCCAGCGCGCGCAATTGCGCGGGATCCAGGCGCAGCTCGGCCGCGGCGGACTCCAGCGCGAGGCCACGGGCCTGGCGCGCGGCGCGCAGCCGGTTGCCCGCCGAGGCACGCGCGTCGCCGGTGCTCATCCGCGGTCCCGCCGCTCGATGTCCTCGAGCACCCGCAGCTGCACCGACTGCGGGTAGTCGCGGCGCAGCCGGTCGCCGAAGCCCGTCGCCGCGTCGCGGTCGCCCAGCGCGGTCTCGATCTGGTGGCCCAGCAGCAGCACGTCGGGGGTCGCGGGTGCGACCGTGAGGTAGCGCTGCAGGAAGGCGCGCGCCTGCAGGTGATTGCCGCGATCGTGCGACACGCCGGCCAGCTGCACGAAGGCCTCGGGGTACTGGGCGCCGATCGTGATCGCCTGGCGCAGGTAGCGCTCGGCCCGCTCCAGCTTGCCCGCGCTGCGCGCGCAGACGCCGGCATTCGTGTACGCGACCTCCGGCGTCCGGTACAGCGGATTGCGGGCCGCGCTGAGGAACATGTCCTCGCCCCTCTCCCACTCCTCATTGCGGCACAGGAACGCGCCCAGCGCGTTCTGGGCCTCAGGGCTGCTCGCGTCGGCGCGCAGCGCCTGGCGGAAGTGGCGCTCGGCGCGCTTCGTGTCCAGCAGCCGTTCGTACAGCAGCCCGGCGCCGAGCTGCACGGTCACGTCCTTCGAATTCTGCTGCAGCGCCTTCTCGATCTTCTGGCGGGCCACCATCAGCTGGCCCTGCTTCATGTATTCCATCGCAAGGCGCACGTTGATGCGCGCCGCCTCGGCCTGCGGATCCTGCGCATCCTGTGCGGCGCCCGGCAGCGCCAGCGACAGGCCCAGCAGCGCTGCTGCAATGCGCTTCATGCGCGCACCGCGGCGAGCCGCACCAGCTTGCTGCCGAGCCGGACCTGGGTCCGGTCCAGCACCTGGCCCCTCAGCTGCCCGCAGGCCGCATCGATGTCGTCGCCACGGGTCCGCCGGATCGTCGCGATGACGCCGCCCTGCATAAGCAGGTCGCGGAAGCGCTCGATCGCTGCGGCGGGCGAGCGCCGGTAGCGGGTGCCGGGGAAGGTGTTGAACGGGATCAGGTTCACCTTGGCCTCATGACCACGCAGCAGCCCGGCGAGTTCCCGGGCCTGCTCCGGCCGGTCGTTGACGCCGTCGAGCATCGTGTACTCGAAGGTGACGCTGCGCCCGTTCTGCCGGTCCAGGTAGTGCCAGCAGGCCGTCAGCAGCTCGGCGATCGGGTGCTTGCGGTTGATCGGCACCAGTTCGTCGCGCAGCCGGTCGTCCGGCGCGTGCAGCGACACCGCCAGCGCGACGTTGGTGTCCTCGGCGAGCCGGTAGATCTGCGGCACGAGGCCCGAGGTCGACAGCGTCACGCGGCGCCGCGACAGGTCGTAGCCGAGGTCATCCATCATCAGCTGCATCGCCGGCAGCACGTTGCGGTAGTTCGCGAGCGGCTCGCCCATGCCCATCAGCACGACGTTGGTGATCACGCGGTCGCCATCCGGCTCGCGGCCCAGCTCGCGGTTCGCGAGCCAGACCTGGCCGACGATCTCCGCCGCGCTCAGGTTGCGGTTGAAGCCCTGCTGCGCGGTCGCGCAGAAGGAGCAGTCCAGCGAGCAGCCGATCTGGCTCGAGATGCACAGCGTGCCGCGGCCCGGCTCCGGGATGAACACGGTCTCGACCGCCTGCTCGACGCCGGTCGCGCCGGGCATCCGCAGCAGCCACTTGCGGGTGCCGTCGGTCGAGACCTGCTCGCTGACGATCTCCGGCACGCGCACCTCGGCGACCCCGGCCAGCCTGTCGCGGAAGGCCTTCGACAGGTCGGTCATCGCGTCGAAGTCGCACTCGCCGCGGCGGTAGATCCACTTCATCAGCTGCCGCGCGCGGAACGGCTTCTCGCCCAGCGCGGCGACCCAGGCCTCCAGCTCGGGCCGGGAGAGCCCGAGCAGGTTGCTGCGCAGCGGATCGGTCGCGTCAGGCATCGTGGTGCGTCAAGCGTCGCGCGCGCAGAGCGCGATCTCGCTGAAGAAGAACGCGATCTCGCGCGCCGCGTTGTCGGTGCTGTCCGAGCCGTGCACGACGTTGCGCTCGATGCTCTCGGCAAGGTCGGCGCGGATCGTGCCGGGCGCCGCCTTCTTCGGGTCGGTCGCACCCATGATCTCGCGGTTCTTCGCGACCGCGCCCTCGCCCTCCAGCACCTGGACCATCACCGGCCCGGAGGTCATGTACGCGCAGAGGTCGCGGAAGAACGGGCGCTCCCGGTGCACGGCATAGAAGCCCTCGGCGTCGCGCTGCGTCAGTCGCAGCATGCGCGCCGCGACGATGCGCAGGCCGGACTGTTCGAAGCGGCGGTAGACCTCGCCGATCAGGTTCCGGCTGACGCCGTCGGGCTTGACGATGGACAGGGTGCGCTCGACCGGCATGGGTTCCTCTCGTGTGGCCGTTGCGGGACCGGGCATTGTAGCGTCGCGGATCCGCCGCCGGCAATCGGCCGGACGCCGGAAGTGCCTGCCGCGCAAGGAAAAATCAGACGCTGAAGCTCTCGCCGCAGCCGCATTCGCCGCGAACGTTGGGGTTCCGGAAGCGGAAGGCCTCGTTGAGGCCGTGGCGGACGAAGTCGACCTCGGTGCCGTCGATCAGCTGCAGGCTGCTGGCGTCGACGACGACGCGCACACCCTGGCTGTCGAACACACGGTCATCGTCGCGGACCTCGTCCGCGTAATTGACGACGTAGGCGAAGCCGGAACAACCGGTCTTGCGCACGCCGAGGCGCAGGCCCAGGCCCGCGCCGCGCTCGGCGAGGAAATGCCGGACGCGTTCGGCGGCGGCGGGAGTCAGCGTGATGGCCATGGGGCTCCGGTTGCCTGAAAGCTCAGCCTGGCCCGCATTTTAGCAAGGCCCGCAGCGCATCCTCGACGATCAGCAGCCGGCCCAGCTTCTCGGCCGGCGCGTCGAGCTCCGCTGCCAGCGAGCGGGCGTCGAGCGGCGGTGCTGCGCCAGGCGCCAGCCCGGGCAGCCGCCCGGCCGCCAGCGCCGCTGCGGCCAGCGTGTGCGGGCAGCCCCAGGCCTGGAACGCCGCCTCGGCGATCCGCCCGTCCTCGACGCGCGCGGAAAACCTGACCCAGGCGCCGCGCTCGAGCGCCACCGCCTCGCCGCTCGTGACGTCCGGCGCCGCGGCCAGCTCGCCGCTGCCGGGCAGCGCCGCGAACAATTCCCGCACCCGCGGCGAGTACACGGGCGGCCCGCTCACGCGATCCGCTCCAGTGCGCCCGGCGGTGCTGCGCCACGCAGCCGCCGCACCGCGGCGACCAGCAGTTCCGCCGCACGGTCGACCTCCCCGGCCGTCGTGTGCCGGCCGAGGCTGAGGCGCAGCGAAGCCTGCACCGCGAGGTCGCCAAGGCCCATTGCCCGCAGCACGTAGGAAGGCTCGGCCGTCGCCGAGCTGCAGGCCGAGCCGCTGGCGGCGGCGATCGCGCCGTCGATCGCGAGCAGCAGGCTCTCGCCCTCGATGCCGGCGAAGCCGACGCTGAGGATCCCCGGCACGGCCGGTTCGGACGGCCCGTTGCGCCACAGCGGCGCCGCCGGCTGCAGCCGCTGCCAGAGCCGCTCCCTGAGCGCGCGGACCCGCTCGCCGTCACCATCCATTTCCCGACCTGCGATCTCGCAGGCGGCACCGAAACCGGCCAGCTGATGGGTCGCGAGCGTGCCGGGTCGCAGCCCGCCCTCGTGGCCGCCGCCATGCTGCAGCGGCACGAGCGCCGGCCGCGGCCGCTGCCGCAGGTACAGCGCGCCGATCCCCTTCGGGCCACCCAGCTTGTGCGCGCAGAAGCTGAGCATCGCGACCGGCAGCGACCGGATGTCGACCGGCACGCGCCCGGCCGACTGCGCGGCGTCGACATGCAGCGGGATCCCGCGCGCGGCGCAGGCGGCCGCGACGGGCTCCAGGTCGGTCAGCGCGCCCGTCTCGTTGTTGGCATGCATCAGCGTCACCAGCGCCGTGTCCGGCCGCAGCGCGGCGACCGCGGCAGCGGGATCGACCGCGGCGCCCGGCCCCGGCCGCAGCCACTCGACCTCGAAGCCCTCTC
>JBFGAO010000146.1:0-4156 GCA_041568095.1 Steroidobacteraceae bacterium
CGCAAGTTCCTGATGGCCGCGCCGCTGCTGCTGGCCGCCTGTGCACCGGCGCCGCGCGCGCCCGCTCCGCCGGCGCCCGCGCCGGCCGGGCCGGCCGAGGCTTACCGCGTGGAGTCCTCGGCGCTCGAGGTGCGTGCGTACCGGGCCGGCCCGCTCGCGGCGCTGGGCCACGACCACCTGATCGGCTCCGGCGCGCTGCGCGGCCGCATCGAGCTGCGCGAGCCACGCAGCGCCAGTGGCTTCCGGCTGGAACTGCCGCTGCAGTCACTGGTCGTCGACGACCCGGCGGCGCGCGCAGCGGCCGGCGGCGGCTTCGCCGCGCCGGTGCCGGATCCGGACCGCGACGCGACGCGCCGCAACCTGCTGGGCCCCGCGCAGCTCGACGCCGCGGCCCAGCCGGTGCTGACCGTCGAGTCGCAGTCGCTGCAGCCGGCCGGCGACGGCTGGCGCGCGCAGGTCCGCGTCGGGCTGCGCGGCACGACGCGGCTGCTGACGGTGCCGGTCACCATCGCCGAGGCCGGCGGGCGGCTGTCGGTGGCCAGCGAGTTCCGCGTCAGCCACGCGGACCTGGGGCTAAGCCCGTTCTCGGTCGCGCTGGGCGCTTTGCGGGTCGCGGACGGCATCGACGTGCGGCTGCGGCTCGAGGCCGTCCGTGAGGTGGCGTCGTGAGCGTCGTCCGCTTCCGCAACCCGGAGATCCGGCTATCGGTCGCGCTGCTCGGCACCGCGTCGGCGGTCAGCGGCCACCGCGTGACGCTGCGCGAGCTGATGGGGCTGGTCGGCGAGCAGGGCCTGCTGGTGTTCTGCGCGCTGCTCGCGACGCCGTTCCTGCTGCCGGTCACGCTGCCGGGCATGAGCGTAGCGCTCGGGCTGCCGATGTTCCTGATCGGCAGCGCGGTGATGCTGAACCGCGTCGTGTGGCTGCCGGACCGGCTGCTGGACCGCGAGCTGCCGGCCGACACCGTGCAGAGCGTGCTGCACCGGGCCGCCGCTGCCGCGGCGAGGTTCGAGCACCTCGTCAAGCCGCGGCTGCTGGGCCTGACCGGCGGGCCGGCGATCAACGTCGTCAACGGCGGGCTGCTCGTGATCGACGTGCTGCTGCTGCTGGCGCCGCTCGCGCTGGTGCCGTTCACGAACACGCTGCCCGGCATCGCGATCGTGCTGCTGTGCCTCGGCATGACCGAGCGCGACGGCATCGTGATCGTGCTCGGCTACGTCGCGTCGCTGCTCGCCGTCGCCTACGTCGGCGGGCTGATGTGGCTGGTGTTCTACGCCGGCATGCACACGCGCGAGATCCTCGCGATGCTGCGCGCGCTGCTGCCCTGATCCCGGGGCCAGGCCCCGGATTCAGCGCTTCGCGTCGATCTCCGCCAGCAGCGCCTTCGCGCCGTAGATGTGCTCCAGCGCGACCCGCATGTAGGCCGGGTGCACGCCGATCGACCGGTTCATCCGCTCGTCGAACCAGTAGCTGCCGGAGATCGAGTGGATGTTGCCGTCGAAAGCCAGCCCGACGATGTCGCCCGCCGCGTTGACCATCGGGCTGCCGGAGTTGCCGCCGACGATGTCGTTGCTGGTCGTGAAGTTGGCCTTCGTCGACAGGTCGATCCGGTCCTTCGCCGCGAGCCAGCGGTCCGGGATCCGGAACGGGTCCTGGCCGGTCGCGCGCTCGTAGGCGCGGCGGAGCTCGGTGAATGGCGTGACGTACTCGCCCTGCTCCATCCAGCCGGTCACCGCGCCGTAGGACAGGCGCAGCGTGAAGGTCGCGTCCGGGTAGACGCTGGTGCCCAGCACCGCGAAGCGCGCTTTCGCGATCGCGTCCTGCGCGCGCCGGACCGGCTCGTCGACCTGCTCCTCGTAGCGCTTGCGCAGTTCGCGCGCGGCCGGGTCGAGCAGCGCGGCGAGCCCGATCATCGGGTCCTGGCTGTCCGCGACGGCGGCGCTGCCGCCCTCGTACAGCGCGATCCGTGCGGCGGGCTCCGCGAGCCCCGTGCCGCGCACCAGCCGCGTCGCCAGGTCGTCCGGTGACTCGAGCCCCAGCACCTGGCGCACGACCGGGTGATCCGGCCCCAGCCACTCGCGCATCCGTTCCAGCGAGAACGACAGCCGGACGATCTCCAGCTCCGGGTAGACCGGCGTCGCCGCGCGCAGCTGCTGCTGCAGCGCCGCGAGGCGCGCATCGGTGAACTCGGGCAGCCGCTCGGCGTTGGGCTTGCCGCGCTCTGCCGCCGCGCGGACCAGCGCGCGCGCGTAGTTGAACAGCGTGGTCTGGAAGCCGGCCGCGCCCTCGATGAAGGTGTAGGGCAGCATCATGTCGCGGTAGACGCGCTGCGCCGCCTCGATCTGCTCCCAGGCGCCGGCGGCGCCGGCCAGCGCCGGGTCGGCCGCGACGACGGCGCGCAGGCGCTCCTCGGTCGCGCCGGCGGCCGCGAACAGCGCGGGGTCGAGCAGTGAATCGAACTGCTTGCGCCGCACCTTGATCGCGTTCTCGATCGACTTCAGCACCGGGTCGGCCGTGCGCCGCGGCTCGGCGCCGGTCTTCGAGTACTGGATCAGCCGGCCGCGCAGCTCCGCGTAGCGCAGCAGCCAGAACGGCAGGTAATGGTTGCGCTGCGTCTCGAGCTCCGAGACGGTCAGCAGCCGGTCGGTGTTGCCCGGGTGGCCCGCGACGAACACCGGGTCTCCCTCGCGGGCACCGGCCCAGTCGATGCGCAGGTGGTCCGGCGTCCGCGCCGGGCGGTCGCCGTCCCAGGCGCGCAACACCGCCATGTCCAGGCACCAGCGCGGGAACTGGAAGTTGTCGGGGTCGCCGCCGAAGGCCGCGATGTCGCGCTCCGGCGCGAACACCAGGCGCACGTCGCTGTAGCGGCGGTACTTGTACAGCCAGTACTGGCCGCCCTGGTACAGCGTCACGCGCTCGCACTTGAGCGGGCCGCCCCGCTGCTTCGCCGAGGCTTCCTCGCAGGCCTGCTCGAGGCGCGTCAGCGTCGCGCGTCGCGCCTCGGCCGCCTCGTCGGCGGGCAGCCCGGCCGTCGCCGCGACGACCTGCGCCGTGACGTCCTCGGTCCCGACCAGCACCGACACTGCGTCGCGCTGGCAGCGGACTTCCTGGTCGCGGCTCGCGGCGAGGAAGCCGTCGGCGACGAGGTCGCGCCCGGCGCTGGAATTCTCGGCGATGCAGGCCTCGGCGCAGTGGTGGTTGGTCAGGATCAGGCCCGTGCCGGAGATGAAGGAGCCGGTGCAGCCGGTCTCGAGTCGCACCGTCGCGGCGCGCACGCGGTCCAGCCAGGCGCGGGTCAGGTCCACGCCGTAGGCGTCGGCGATCCTCGCGCGCGGCGGGTTGTCGAAGGTCCACATGCCCTCGTCCGCGAGCGCGGGCAGGGCCAGCAGGGCGGCAGCCGCCGCGAGCGTCAGTCGATTCATCCGGAGTGTCCTGGTCTTCGGCCTGGCCGCGACGGCGCGGCGATGCCGCATCCTAACCTCTCGCCGCCCCGAAGCCGAACTGCCCGTCGCGGCGATCGCGCGGCTCGTCGTGGCGCCCGACCCGCGGTGCCGCGCCCGCGGGACGCCGCCGCGACGGCTCGTCGGGCCGCGCGCCAGAGCATTCCGCGAGCTCGGAGTCGAAGGACAGCGTCAGCAGCGCGGTCGCGGCCACGGGCTGGCCGTCGCGGCGGGCCGGCGTCAGCCGCGACTGGCGCGCGATCTCGAGCGCCGCGGCATCGAACAGCCGCGGCGGCTCGGCGTCGAGGATCCGCGCCGACTGCACCGCGCCGCTGGCGTCGGTGACGACCTCGAGGCGCACGCGGGCGCGCATGCCCTCGCGGCAAGCGGCTTCCGGCAGCGGCGCGCTGCCGAGGACCGCCGGCGGCCAGGGCTGGCGCGGCAGCTCCGGCAGCCGGAACTCGAAGCGGCGCCGTTGCCGCCCGGTCGGCATGTCGGGTCCCGCGTGGCGCCAGGACCGGACGGCGGCCAGTGCCGCCTGCTCGAACTCGCCGCGCGGGATCGCATGCAGCACCGTGACCCGGCCGGCCGTGCCGTCCGGGCCCCACTCGAACCCGACCTCGACGAGGCCCTCGACCCGCGCGGCGAGCAGGGCCGGCGGATAGACCGGCTCCGGCTGGCCGGTGGCGCCCGCGGCCGTGCCGACGGTGTCGGCCAGC
>JBFGAO010000147.1:0-4150 GCA_041568095.1 Steroidobacteraceae bacterium
CCGGCAATTGCTGAACAACCTGCTGACCAACTCGCTCGAGGCGCTCGACGGGCGGCCGAACCCGGTGATCATGATCGAGACGCGGCGCGCCGGGGACCAGGTCGTGCTGACGGTGACCGACAATGGCCCGGGCTTCCAGAACGGGCTGATCGGGCAGGCCTTCGATCCCTACGTGACGAGCAAGCCCAAGGGCACGGGGCTGGGGCTCGCGATCGTGCGCCGCATCGTCGAGGAGCACGGCGGCCAGGTCGAGGTCGAGAACGCGCCGCAGGGCGGCGCGCGGATCAGCGTATCGCTGCCGGCCGCCGCACAGGCGCGCCGCGGTGAGCCGAGGAGAGAGAAAGCATGAGTTCGTCCAGAATCCTCGTCGTCGACGACGAGGCCGACATCCGCGAGCTGCTCAGCGAGATCCTGGCCGAGGAGGGCTACGAGGTCGAGGTCGCGCCGGACGCCGCCAGCGCGCGCCGCACCTGCGCGGCCGCCGAGCCGGACCTCGTGCTGCTCGACATCTGGATGCCGGACACCGACGGCATCACGCTGCTGCGGGAGTGGTCCGAGAAGCACCAGCTGAAGTTCCCGGTCGTGATGCTGTCCGGGCACGGCACCGTCGAGACCGCCGTCGAGGCGACGCGGCTCGGCGCCTTCGACTTCGTCGAGAAGCCGCTGTCGATCGCGAAGCTGCTGCGCACTGTCGAGCGGGCGCTCGAGGCCGGCCGCCGCCGGCGCCAGGCCCAGCGCACGCTGATCCCGCCGCTGGTCGCGCCGGTCGGCAAGAGCCGGCTGATGCAGCAGTTGCGCGACCAGGTGCAGCAGGTCGCGCAACACGAAACGGCGGTGCTGATGATCGGCGAGCCCGGCACCGGCCGCGAGGCCTTCGCGCGCTACATGCACTCGCTCGGGCCGGGCTCGGCCGCGCCGTTCGTCGCGCTGACCTGCGCGAGCCTCGACGACGACAATGCCGCCGCGCGGCTGCGCGGCAGCGAGCGCGAGGGCAAGGTCACGCCGGGCGCCTACGAGCAGGCCGCGGGCGGCATGCTGTTCCTGAACGGGCTCGAGGACCTGACGGCGGGCGCGCAGCGCGCGCTGCTGGCCGACCTCGAGGAGGGCGGCTACGTCCGCGACGGCGGCAGCGCGCGGCAGCGCCTCGCGACGCGCCTGGTCGCGGCCGTGCAGCCGGGCTACGACGACGGCGACCACGTGCGGCGCGACCTCATCGCGCACCTGGAGGTCATCACGATCCGGATCCCGCCGCTGCGCGAGTACGCGGAGGACGTGCCGGACCTGCTGCGGCACTACGTGGACCGGCTCGTCGACGAGGAGGGGATGCCGTTCCGGCGCTTCAGCGTCGCGGCGCAGAACCGGCTGCGCAACTACCCGTGGCCCGGCAATGTCCGCGAGTTGCGCAACCTCGTGCAGCGCGCGCTGATCATGGGCGGCGACGAGGAGATCGCGCTCGAGGAGATCGAGCAGCAGCTCGCCACGCAGAAGGCGCCGGACGAGCCGCTCGTCAAGCAGGACCTGCTGGCGCTGCCGCTGCGCGAGGCGCGCGAGCAGTTCGAGCGCGCCTACCTGATGCAGCAGCTGATGCTGTGCAACGGCAAGGTCGGGCAGCTCGCGAAGCGGGTCGGCATGGAGCGCACGCACCTGTACCGCAAGCTGCGCTCGCTCGGCGTCGACTTCCGGCAGATCAGCGACGACTGATCAGTCGCCGACGCGGATCACCAGCGTGTCCATGTCGGCCTCGCGCAGCCGCTCGCGCACGCGGTTGAGCTCGCCGAGGTCCGAGATCGGCCCGACCCGGACGCGGTGCCAGGTGTCGTTGTCGACGGACACGCGCTGCACGCGGGACTCGATCCCCTGCAGCGCCAGCTGGGCGCGGACCCGGTCCGCGTCGGCGTAGTTGCGGTACGAGCCGACCTGCAGCACGTAGGCGCCGGCCTTCTGCACCGGCGCGGCCTGGCCGTCGCGCCGCACCTCCGGCTCGCGCTCGGGCACGACGACCTCGAAGTTCGGCAGCATCTCGTAGTAGTCGTAGCTGTCGGCCGGTTCGGCGGTGCCGCCGCCCGGGCCCGGCTCGCGTGCCGAGGCCGGCTCCGGCGCCGGGCCGGCGGGCCCGCCGCGGTCGCGCGCATCGAGCAGGTACAGCGCGAGGCCGACCGCGAGGCCGGCGAGCAGCCCGATGACGAGGCCGGTCCAGCCCGAGAACGGCTCGGGCCGCGAGCGGTTGCGCTTGTAGTCGCGGCCGACCATCACATCGCCTCCGGCGCCGACACGCCGAGCAGCGCCAGGCCGTTGCGGATCACCTGCTGTACCGCGAGGACCAGCAGCAGCCGCGCGTTGCGCAGCGCGTCGTCGTCGACGATGAACGGCACCGCGTTGTAGCAGCCGTGGAAGGCCGTCGCGAGCTCCCGCAGGTAATGGACGATCATGTGCGGCGCGCGCTGGTCCGCGGCGGCCGCGACGACGTCGGGCCAGCGGGCCAGCTCCGTCAGCAGCAGCTGTTCCTGCGGCTCGGAAAGCCGGCCGAGCGCAGCGGCGCCCGCGTCGCGGTCGAGGGCCAGGCCGCGGCCCGCCAGCTGCTTCAGCACGCTCGCGACGCGCGCATGGGCGTACTGGACGTAGTAGACGGGGTTGTCGTTCGAGCGCGCCTTCGCGAGCTCGAGGTCGAAGTCCAGCGGCTGGTCGTTCGAGCGCATCAGGTAGAAGAACCGGCAGGCGTCATCGCCGACCTCGTCGCGCAGCTGCCTCAGCGTGACGAACTGCGCCTCCCGCTTGCCCATCGGCACCTTCTCGCCGCCGCGGAACAGGCTGACGAACTGCACCAGCGTGACCTCGAGCGACGAGCCCGGCTCGCCCATGGCCTCGAGGCCGGCGCGCACGCGCGCGACGTAGCCGTGGTGGTCGGCGCCCAGCACGTCCAGCAGGAGCTCGTAGCCGCGCTCGCGCTTCTCGAGGTGGTAGGCGATGTCCGAGGCGAAGTAGGTCGTCTGGCCGTTCTCGCGGACCACGACGCGGTCCTTCTCGTCGCCGAAGGCGGTCGCGCGGAACCAGGTTGCGCCGTCCTGCGCGTACAGCTGTCCCTGCGCCTCGAGGCGCGCGAGCGCGCGCCCGATGGCGCCGCTGTCGGCGAGCGCGCGCTCCGAGGCCCAGCGGTCGAAGCGGACGCCGAACGCGGCCAGGTCGTCGCGGATGTCGGCGAGCATCGTCGCGAGCGCGAGGTCGGCGACCTGCCGGTAGCCGTCGTCGCCGAGCAGCGCGCGCATCCTCGCGATCAGCGCGTCGACATAGGCCTCCTTGTCGCCGCCGTCCGCCTCGTCAGCGGGCAGCCCGGCCTGCACGCTGGCTGCGGGGCGGCGCAATGCGTCGCCGGCGGCCTCGCGCAGCCTCGCCGCGACCGGCCGGACGTACTCGCCGCGGTAGCCGTTGGCCGGGAATGGCAGCGCCTCGCCGCAGAGCTCGAGGTAGCGCAGCCAGACGCTGGCGGCGAGGATGTCCATCTGCCGCCCGGCGTCGTTGATGTAGTACTCGCGGCCGACCTCGTAGCCGGCAAACCCGAGCAGGTTCGCAAGCGTCGCGCCGAACGCGGCCTGACGGCCGTGGCCGACGTGCAGCGGCCCGGTCGGGTTCGCCGACACGAACTCGACCAGCACGCGGCGGCCCGCGCCGGCGTCGCAGCGGCCGTAGCGGTCGCCGTCCGCGTGGACCTGCAGCAGCTCGCGGTGCCATGCCGCCGGCGCCAGCCGGAAGTTGATGAAGCCCGGCCCGGCGACCTCGGCGCCCGCCACGTACTCGCTGGCCGGCAGCGCCGAGACGATCTGCGCGGCCAGCTGGCGCGGGTTGCACCGGGCCGCGCGCGCGAGGCGCATCGCGACATTGCAGGCGAAGTCGCCGTGCGCACGGTCGCGCGTGCGCTCGACGCCGAGTTCGGCCGGCAGCGGCCCGCCCAGCGATTCCGGCGGCAGCGCCGCGAGCGCGTCCGCGACCAGCCTCTCGATCAGCTCTCTCATGGGTTCCCGCGGGAAAATCAGCGCGCAAGTCTAGCGGAAAACGCGCGGCGCCTCAGTCCACCTCGATCGGGTCGACGTCGACCGACCAGCGCAGCCCGCGCGGCGCGCGCAGCGCGTCCACGCGCGGCAGCCACCCGGCCAGG
>JBFGAO010000148.1:0-4102 GCA_041568095.1 Steroidobacteraceae bacterium
CGACGATCACCGCACCTACGGCATCGGCGCGCAAATCCTGCACGACCTCGGCGTGACCCGCATGCGCGTGCTGTCCGCACCGCGCCAGCTGCTCGGCATCGCGGCTTTCGGGCTCGAGATCGAGGGCTACGTGGACTGACGCGGAGGCCGGGAGCCGCCGGCCCCGCTGTATACTGCGCCGATGGAAATGCCGCGCTGCATCGAGGGCGACCTGCAGGCCGCCGGCCTGAAGTTCACGATCGTCGCGGCGCGCTTCAACGACTTCATCGTCGAGCAGCTGCTGGAGGCGGCGGTGGCCGAACTCGCCAGCCACGGGGCCGGCCCCGGGCAGGTGGAGGTGATCCGGGTGCCCGGCGCCTACGACCTGCCGGTCGTCGTGCGCCACGTCGCCACGCGCCGTCGCAGCGACGCGATCATCGCGCTCGGCGCGGTGATCCGCGGCGACACGCCGCACTTCGACTATGTTGCCGGCGAATGCGCGGCCGGGCTCGCCCGGGCCGCCGAGGACACCGGCGTGCCGGTCGCCTTCGGCGTGCTGACCACCGAGGACGCCGAGCAGGCCGCGGCACGTGCCGGCGGACGGGCCGGCAACCGCGGCGCCGATGCGGCGCAGGCCGCGATCCGGATGGCGCGCCTGATGCGCGAGCTCGGGGACTGACGTGGCGGGCCGCCAGGGCGAACAGGCGAGGGGACGCAGCGTTGCACGCAAGCTGCTGGTCCAGGCGCTGTACCAGTGGCAGCTCGGCGCGCAGCCCTGGCAGGACCTGCACGCGCAGTTCGAGTCGGACCCGGACTTCGCGCGCGCCGAAGCCGGCTACTTCCGCGCGGCGCTCGCCGAGATCTGCCGCGACTCCGAGGCGCTGGATGCGGACCTCGCGGGCTGCTCGGCGATCGAGCCGGCGCGGCTGGACCCGGTCGAGCACGCGATCCTCTGGCTCGGTCTCTGGGAGCTGCGCACGCGGCCCGAGGTCCCGTACAAGGTGGTCATCAACGAGGCCGTCGAGCTGGCCAAGCGCTTCGGCGCGACCGACGGGCACCGTTACGTCAATGCGGTGCTCGACCGGGCCTCGAAGGAGCACCGCAGCGCCGAGCGCGGCGCCGTCGCCTGAGCTGCCCGATGGCCGCCGGTGAATTCGAGCTGATCCGCCGCTATTTTTCCTCCGGCGGCGCGCCCCGCGACGACGTGCGCCTCGGCGTCGGGGACGATGCCGCAGTCCTCGCGCAGCGTCCCGGCTGCGAGCTCGTCATCGCGACCGACACCGTCGTCGACGGCGTCCACTTCCCGTCCGGCAGCGCCGGGCGCTGCGTCGGTCACCGCGCGCTCGCAGTCAACCTCAGCGACCTCGCGGCAATGGGCGCCGAGCCAGCCTGGGCGCTGCTCGCGCTGACGCTGCCTGCGGTCGACGAGGCCTGGCTGGGCGAGTTCGCGACTGCCTTCGACGGCCTCGCGCGCCAGCATGGCGTCGCGTGGATCGGCGGCGACACGACGCGCGGGCCGCTCGCGGCCACCGTGACCGCTTGCGGATGGGTGCCGGCCGGCCAGGCGCTGACGCGCAGCGGCGCGCGTGCCGGCGACGGGATCTTCGTCAGCGGCTCGCCCGGCGATGCCGCGGCCGGGCTCGCGCTGCTGCAGCGGCGGCTCGAGGCCGGCGCGGAGGCGCGCGAGGCGCTGGTGCGCCGCTTCCTGCTGCCGGAACCGAGGGTCGCGCTGGGGCAGCGCCTGCGCGGCGTCGCGAGCGCCTGCATCGACGTGTCCGACGGCCTTGTCGGCGACCTGACCCGGCTCTGCGAGGCCAGCGGCGTCGGCTGCGAGGTCGACGCGGCCGCGCTGCCGCTGTCGCCGGCATTGCGGGAAGCGGCGCGCACCGGCGCGCGGGCGCTGGCGCTGCAGGGCGGCGACGACTACGAGCTGCTGTTCACGGTGCCGGCAGCGCGGCAGGGGGCGCTGGCGTCGCTGGCCGGCGTCACGCGGATCGGCGTCGTCACGGAGCGTCCCGGGGTCCGGGTCAGCGGGGCGCCGGAGGCGGGCGGGACGGGGCACGGCTACGACCATTTCGCGATCTGAGCGGCCTGCCGCCGGAGAAGCGGGACCCAGTTCACGGTTGACCCCGACTTGACGAAATATCCTGCCGGCCAGATCCGGGGCGCATGCGCTGCGCCCAGCCCCGAGGAGCCGGCCATCGCCACCGCGACCCTTCCGACGCTGAGATCCGGCACGGCCGGCATGGAACAGACGGCGCCCGAGCGCCTCGGCAAGTACGAGGTGATCCGCGCGGTCGGCCGCGGCTCGAGCGGCACCGTGTTCCTCGCGCACGACCCGTACTACGGCCGCGACGTCGCGATCAAGGTCTACCGCTCGACCGTCGACGACGACGCGGACCGCGCCAGGACGACCCGCAAGATGTTCATGTCCGAGGCGCACATGGTCGGGATGCTGCAGCACCCGAACATCCTGCCGATCTACGACGCCGGCGAGGAGCACGGACTCTATTACATCGTCAGCGAGTTCGTGCACGGCGCGCGGACGCTGGCGGCCTACACGCGGCCGGACAACCTGCTGCCGGTCGATGACGTGCTGGCGATCATGTTCAAGTGCGCGAAGGCGCTGCACTACGCGCATTCACGCGGCGTGATCCACCGCGACGTCAAGCCCAGCAACCTGATGCTGACCACCGACAGCGACCTGCGGCTGATCGACTTCGGGATCGCGCTGGTGTCCGACGCCGAGATCTCGCGGATCGAGGGCATCGCGGGCAGCCCCAGTTACATGTCGCCGGAGCAGGTGCAGTCGCTGGACCTGACCCACCGCTCGGATCTGTACTCGCTGGGCGCCGTGATGTACGAGCTGCTGACCGGCCACCGGCCGTTCCGCGCCGGCACGCTGCCGAAGCTGCTGCACCAGATCGTCTATGCGACGCCGCCGCCGATGCTGGGCCTGCGCCCCGATCTGCCGGCCGAGCTCGAGGCGATCATCGCGAAGGCCCTGCACAAGGAGCCGGCACAGCGCTTCGAGAGCGGGGCCGAGTTCGCGGCCGCGCTGGCGCGCGTGCATGCGCAGCTGCGCAGCCAGTCGGACCGTCTGGACAGGCAGGAGCACTTCACGCTGCTGCGGCGGCTCAAGTTCTTCCACGACTTCTCGTCGCCCGAGATCTGGGAAGTGCTGCGCGCCGCGACCTGGGGCAGCTACGCCGCCGGCGAAGAGATCGTGCGCGAGGGCGGCATCGACGACCGCTTCTACGTGATCGTCAGCGGGCGCTGCGTCGTCGAACGCAACGGCGCGCGCATCGGCCAGCTCGAGACCGGCGACTGCTTCGGCGAGACCAGCTACCTGCGCGGCACGAAGCGGCAGGCCGGCGTCGTAGCCGACGGCGACGTGACGATCCTGCGCGTCAGCTCGACGCTGCTCGAGCAGGCCTCGTCGGCCTGCCAGCTGCGCTTCAACAAGATGTTCCTGAAGCTGCTGATCAGCCGCCTGCAGAACGGCGACGTGCGCGGCTCGAACTGAGCCGGCGCCCGCGCGTCAGCCGGCGTGCTGCGGCGCGGCAGCGTCCTTGTCCCGCTCGACCCGCGCGTAGGCCGAGTGGTTGTGGATGGACTCGAAGTTCTCCGACTCGATGACGTAGGCGCGGATCCGGTCGTCGTCGTTGAGCCGGACCGCGATGTCGCGGACGACGTCCTCGACGAACTTCGGGTTGTCGTAGGCGCGCTCGGTCACGTACTTCTCGTCCGGGCGCTTCAGGATGCCGTACAGCTCGCAGCTGGCCTCGCGCTCGGCGACCTCGATCAGCTCCTCGAGCCAGACGTGCTCGGCGATCCGCGCCGAGATCGTCACGTGCGAGCGCTGGTTGTGGGCGCCGTAGTCCGAGATCCGCTTCGAGCAGGGGCACAGCGTCGTGACCGGCACGACGACCTTGATCCAGGTCTCGACCTGGCCGCGCTTCAGCTCGCCGGTCAGCGTCGCGCGGTAGTCGAGCAGGCTCTCGACGCCTGAGACCGGCGCCTTCTTCATCACGAAGTACGGGAAGGTCATCTCGAGGTGGCCGGCCGCGGAGTCGAGCCGCTCGGTCATCTCGGCCAGCATCACTCCGAAGGACTCGACAGA
>JBFGAO010000149.1:0-4098 GCA_041568095.1 Steroidobacteraceae bacterium
GCTGTCCCGGTAATGAACGTCGCAGCGCTCGACGACGCGCCCGGCCTCGCGGCCGGGGCCCTGCCGGTCGCGCGAGACCTGGTGGCCGATTGCGCCGCCGGCGACGGCGCCCGCAACGGTCGCGATGCGGCGTCCCTCGCCGCGGCCAATCTGGTTGCCGATCGCGCCGCCGACCAGGCCGCCGAGGATCGTGCCGCCGACGTGCCGGGACGAGAATGGGCCCTCCGGCCGGTACTCGACGTCCTCCCAGCATTCCCGGACGGGTTCGCTGATGCGGACCCGGCGCCGGACCGGCTCCACGGCCACGACGCGCGCGTAGTCGTACTCGGCGCGCTGGTAGGCGGCGCGCGACGCATAGGGAGCGCGGGGCGGATAGGACTGGTAGGAGGGACGGTCGTAGGGGTAGCGGTAGCCACCGCGGTCATGGTCTGCCAGGGCCCCGGCGGACGCAGTGGCGAGTCCGACGGCCAGGCCCGTGATCAGCAGCTTGCGAGACATGGTTGCGCCTCCTTGACTGGCACGGGCTCCAGTCTGTTCGGCGCCGGATGAACCCGTCCTGAACGCTTCAGTCGCTTGCGTCGGCATCCTTGGCGGCACGCCAGAGGCGGTCCAGCAGCTCCGGACCTGCCGCTGCCGGTTCGACGCCCATCGAAGCAAGTTCGCGCTCGATCACGCGAAATCGACGCGAAAACCGCTCATTGGCGCGGCTAAGCGCCCGCTCCGGGTCGAGGCCCAGGTGACGGGCCAGGTTTGCGACCGAGAACAGGAGGTCGCCGAGCTCGGCCTCGAGCCGCCGGTCCGCAGCGCCGTCGGCGCGTGCCTGGTCCAGTTCGGCGAGTTCCTCGTCGATCTTGGCGCGCGGTCCGGCGGCATCCGGCCAGTCGAAACCGACCTCGGCGGCGCGCCGGCCGATCTTGCGCGACCGGGTCAGTGCCGGCAGCGCCGCCGGGATGCCGTCCAGCACGCCGCTGCCCTGCCCGCCCGCGGCGCGCTCGCGCGCCTTGAGCTGCTCCCACAACCGCGTCTGCTCGCCGGCGTCGGTGACGACCGCGTCCCCGAACACGTGCGGGTGGCGCCGCTCCAGCTTGTCGCAGATCGCCGCGGCGACGTCGTCGAAGCCGAAGGCGCCGCGTTCCTCGGCGAGCCTGGCATGGAAGACGACCTGGAACAGCAGGTCGCCCAGTTCGTCGCGCAGCGCACCGAGATCGCCGCGCTCGATCGCATCGGCGACCTCGTAGGCCTCCTCGAGCGTGTGCGGGGCGATGCTCGCGAAGTCCTGCTCGAGGTCCCAGGGACAGCCGCGCTGCGGGTCGCGCAGCCGCGCCATGATCTCCCGCAGCCGCTCAATCGACACCGGGCGGCCTCCCGCCGAGCAGCTCACGCAGCGTCAGCAGCATGCCCGCCGTCGCGCCCCAGATGTTGTGGCCGCCCCAGGGCAGGTCGTAGACCTCGAACTCGACATCGCCAATCTGGCGCTTGCGCAGGGCATGGGTGCCCGGATCCAGCAGGTGCCGCAGCGGCGCCTCGAACGCGCCCGAGACTTCGGTCGGGTCCAGCGACAACCGGAAGCCCGGCCGCACCAGCGCGACGACTGGCGTGACGCGGTAGCCGGTGATGACGAAGTGGTCGGGCAGCCGGCCGATGACCTCGACGAACTCGCGCTGCAGGCCGATCTCCTCCTCGGTCTCGCGCAAGGCCGCCGCGACCTCGTCGGTGTCCTGCGGTTCGACGCGCCCGCCCGGGAACGCGATCTGCCCGGGGTGGTGCACTAGGTCGGCCGCCCGGTGCGTCAGCAGCACCGTCATCTCGTCACGGTGGTCGACCAGGGGTACGAGCACGGCCGCGCGGGTCGGCTGCGCCGGGAAAAGGTGGCGCAACTGGTCGGTGGCCGACTTCGGGTAGGCGCCGATGCGCAATTCGTCGGGCGGGCAGCGGCCGCTTGCGAGGCATTCGCGCAGCCGCTGCCGCAATTCGGCGGCGGACAGCAGCTGCGGCTCGGCGACGCCCGCACGCCGGTCCCCGCCGGCCGCGTCAGCCCCCATTGCCGTCCCCCGGCGCAGCGCCGCGCGCCAGTGCCAGCGGGTCGAGCAGCTGCTCCAGCCGCTCTCGCGGCAGCCCCGTCGCATCCGCCGCCACGTCGAGCACCGGCCGGCGCTCGGTGGCGGCACGGCGTGCGATCTCGGCGACGCGGTCGTAGCCGATCGTCGGTGCCAGCGCCGTCAGCAGCATCGGGTTGCGCGTCACGCTCTCGGCGAGGCGCTCCTCGTTGGCCTGCAAGCCGTCGATCGCGCGCTCGGCAAGCGCCGTCGCGGCGCCGGCCAGCAGCTCGATGCCCTCCAGCAGCCCGTGGCCGATCAGCGGCAGCATCACGTTGAGCTGGAAGTTGCCCGAAGCGCCCGCGATCCCGATCGCGACGTCGTTGGCGATCACGCGCGTGGCAGCCATCAGGACCGCCTCGGGAATCACCGGATTGACCTTGCCGGGCATGATGCTGGAGCCTGGCTGCAGCGCCGGAAGCGTGATCTCGCCCAGCCCGGCCTGCGGGCCCGAGTTCATCCAGCGCAGGTCGTTCGCGATCTTGGTCAGCACCACCGCGACGCCGCGCAGCTCGCCGCTCAGTTCCACGGCCGTGTCCTGGCCCGCGAGCCCGGCAAAGCGGTCGTCGGCCAGCGCCAGCGGCAGCCCGGTCCTTGCGGCGAGATGGGCCACGGCGCGCGCCGCGAAGGCCGGGTGCGCGTTGACGCCCGTGCCGATCGCGGTCGCGCCCAGCGCGAGCCGGTGCAGCCGCGGTTCCAGCGCTGCCAGCCGCTGGGCCGCGGCATCGACCTGGCTGCGCCAGGCGGTCATCCCCTGCCCCAGCGTCATCGGCAGCGCATCCATCAGGTGCGTGCGCCCGGTCTTGACCAGCGCGGCGACCTCGGCCGCCTTGGACCCGATGGCTGCCGCGAGGCGCGCCAGCGCCGGCAGCAACTGCCGCCTGAGCTCCAGCGCCGCGGACAGGTGGATCGTCGTCGGGATCACGTCATTGCTGCTCTGGCAGCGGTTGACGTGGTCGTTCGGGTGCACGGCGACGCCGGCACGCTCCGCCGCAAGCCGCGCGACGACCTCGTTGGCGTTCATGTTGGTGCTGGTGCCGGAGCCGGTCTGCATGACGCCGACCGGGAACTGGGCGTCGTGGCGGCCTTCCGCGACCTCGTCGGCCGCCGCGGCGATCGCAGCGGCGACGGCGCCGTCGAGGGTCCCGAGCTCGCCGTTTGCGGTCGCGGCCGCCCACTTGAGGAGCCCGAGGGCGTGGATGAAGGGTGGCGGCATCGTCTGCCGACCGATCCGGAAGTTGTCGACCGCGCGCTGGGTCTGGGCGCCCCACAGCACATCCTCGGGCACACGCACCTCGCCGAGGCTGTCCTTCTCGATCCGGACCTTGTCGCTCATCGTCCCTGGCCCCGATGTCCCGCGGCGGCACCCGCAGGTTCGAGACGGCAGCGCCGGATCGGCCGTGGGTTTTCCATGCGGTAACATGCGCAGTCTAGCACCGGGACGCGCAGGCATGACCGACCACCGACTCGCCGCCCTGTCGCCCCTCGACGGGCGCTATGCCGACAACTGCGCCGAGCTCGCCGGCCTGTTCAGCGAGGCCGCGCTGCTGCGTTACCGGCTCCGCGTCGAGGCTGCCTGGGTGCTGGCGCTCGCGGAATCCGGCCTGTTCCCGGCGCTGGACGCGCTGCCCCCGCCGGCAGGCGACGCGCTGAGGCGGCTGTCCGGCGGCGATGTGGACGCGGCACTGCCGCGCCGGGTCAAGGAGCTGGAGGCGACGACCAGGCACGACGTCAAGGCCGTCGAGTACTGTCTGCGCGAGCAGCTGGCCGCCGCCGGCGCGAGCGGCGCGCAGCAAGAGTTCGTGCACTTCGCCTGCACGTCCGAGGACGTCAACAACCTCAGCTACGCGCTGATGCTCGGCGACGCGCGCCAGCGCGTGCTGCTGCCGATGATCGGCGCAGTCGCCGACGCGCTGGCGGCACTGGCGCGGCAGCACGCCGGACTCGCGATGCTGTCGCGGACGCACGGCCAGCCGGCCTCGCCGACGACGCTGGGCAAGGA
>JBFGAO010000150.1:0-4069 GCA_041568095.1 Steroidobacteraceae bacterium
CCGCCGCATCGTCTCGGCGAGCAGGCCCGCGACCGACAGCACCCGGATCCGCCGGCAGGCCAGCGCCTCCGGCCGCAGCGGGATCGTGTCCGTCACGACCAGCTCGTCCAGCGCCGAGGCCGCGATGCGCTCCACCGCCGACCCGGACAGCACCGGGTGGGTGATGTAGGCCATCACGCGCTCCGCGCCATGGTCCTTCAGCGCCTGCGCCGCCTGGCACAGCGTGCCGGCCGTGTCGACGAGGTCGTCGACCAGCACGCAGCTCCTGCCGCGCACGTCGCCGATGATGTTCATCACCTGCGACTCGTTCGCGCGCGGGCGGCGCTTGTCGATGATCGCCAGGTCCGCGTTGTCGAGGCGCCGCGCCAGCGCCCTCGCCCGGACCACGCCGCCGACGTCCGGCGACACGACGATCATCTTGTCGTACTTCTGCTTCCAGACCTCGCCGAGCAGCACCGGCGACGCGTAGACGTTGTCCACCGGCACGCCGAAGAAGCCCTGGATCTGGTCCGCGTGCAGGTCCACCGTCAGCACCCGGTTGACCCCCGCGCAGCCGATCATGTCCGCGACCAGCTTCGCCGTGATCGGCACCCGCATCGCGCGCGGCCGCCGGTCCTGGCGCGCGTAGCCCAGGTACGGGATCACCGCGGTGACCCGCCCGGCCGAGGCGCGCCGGCAGGCGTCCGCCATCACCAGCAGTTCCATCAGGTGCTCGTTCGCCGGCGGGCAGGTCGACTGGACCAGGAACACGTCCCGCCCGCGGACGTTTTCCATGATCTCGACCTGCACCTCGCCGTCGCTGAACCGCCCGACGAAGGCGCGACCGAGCGGCTGCGTCAGCTGCCGCGCAATCTCCTGGGCCAGCAACGGATTCGCGTTGCCGGTGAACACCGCCATCGTGGACTGGTCCACGCGAGCCTCCCTTTGGCCGGCGCGTCCTGCGCGCCGCCGGTCAACTGGCTGGGGTGGAAGGATTCGAACCTTCGTATGACGGGATCAAAACCCGTTGCCTTACCACTTGGCGACACCCCAATGTTCATCCGCGCCGTCCCCGCGGGGACGTGCGCTCGGCCGCCAGGCGCTCCAGCAGCGGCGAGCGGTCCAGCCCGGCCGCCGCGAAGCCGGTCCAGCCCGCCGGCAATCCGTCCAGCGCGGCCCGGGCTGCCTCCACCGTGGGAAAGGCGGCGAAGACCGAGCTGCCGGTCCCCGTCAGCCTCGCCTCCCCTTTCCGGGACAGCCAGTCGAGCGCCCGCGCCACCTCCGGGTAACGCGCCGCGACGACGGGCTCGCAGTCGTTCCGTCCGCCGGCCTGCAGGAAGCCGCGAATTGTCGTCGGGGCGGAATTTCTTGTCAATTCAGGCGCCTGAAAGATTTCTGCGGTGGACACCGCAAGCCCCGGAAAGATCACGGCATAGTGCCGGGCTGGCAGCTCGAGCGGGCTCAGCCGCTCGCCGACGCCCTCGGCCCAGGCGCTGTGGCCCAGCACGAACAGCGGCACGTCGGCGCCCAGCGCCAGACCGGCCGCCGCGAGGCGCTCCAGCGGCCAGTCGAGCCCCCACAGGCAGTTCAGCGCGACCAGCGCGGTCGCGGCGTCCGAGCTGCCGCCGCCGAGACCGCCCCCGGCCGGGATGCGCTTGGAAACCGCGATGTCGGCGCCGGCCGTGACCCCCGCTTCCTGCTGCAGCCGCCGCGCCGCGCGGATCGCCAGGTCGGCCTCGGGCGCGATGGCGTCCGGGCCGGCGACGCGCCGGATCAGGCCGTCGTCGCGGACCGTGAAGTCCAGGCGGTCGCAGAGATCCAGCAGCTGGAACGCCGTCTGCAGCTCGTGGTAGCCGTCGGCCCGGCGGCCGGTCACCAGCAGGAACAGGTTGAGCTTGGCCGGCGCCGGCCAGCCCGCCGGGCTCATGGCCCGAGCTGCCAGGACGAGACGGCAAGCCGCACCCGCAATTCGCCGCTGTGCAGGTCCAGGCGCGTCGGCAGCGTCAGCGGCCCGGCCGGCTGGTAGCGGTCGTAACGGATCTCCCAGCCGTCCTGGACCAGCGCGACGAGCCGCCCGCCGGTATCCAGCGTCGCGCGGTGCTCGGAGCCCGGGGCCGGGATGCCCAGCACCCAGTAACGCAGCGCCTGCACCGGCACCCGCGACTCGAGCAGCGTGCCGGCATCGCCGGCCGCCAGCCCCTGGGCGCCGTCCACGACGACGCGCTCGCCGTCGTAGCGGACCTGCAGGCCGCCGGCGCCGAAGGGCCCGCTGAGGTCAATGCGGCCGCTGTCGCCACTCTGCTGCCAGGCCAGCCCGGCGCTGAGCCCCTCGTCGGCGGCCGCGATTGCGACACGGCCGCGCATGGACCAGTCCTGGACCGATTGCAGCAGTTCGCGCCGCTCCGGCCACGGAAGCTCGCCGGCTGGCGGCGGCCGGACGGCGCAGCCTGCGGCCAGCATCAGCAGGCCGCAGGCGAGCAGGCGGCCGGTCACGGCAGGCGCCTCCCGATCGCGCGCCGCAGCGGCTCGCTGTCCGGGTGTTCGGCGCTGGCGCGCTCCCAGATCGCGCGTGCCTCGTCGGGCTGGCCGAGCTGCCACAGCGCCTCGCCGAGGTGGGCGGCACCCTCCGGGTCGCGCGAGCGGTCCCAGGAGCGCTGCAGCCAGGGCAGCCCCTCCTCGACGCGTCCCAGCCGGACCAGCGCCCAGCCCATCGAGTCGGCGATCGCGTAGCTGTCGGGCTTGCCGGCGATCGCACGCGCGATCAGCCGGTAGCCTTCCTCGACGCTGCCGGTGCGGTCGACCAGCGTGTAGCCGAGCGCGTTCAGCGTGTCGGGGTCGGCCGGGCGGCTCGCCAGCACGCCGCGCATCTCCTCGATCGCCTCGTCGAGCCGCCCGAGCCGGTCGAGCAGGAAGCCCCGCGCCATGCGCAGGCCGTCATCGGGCAGCAGCCCGAGCGCCCGGTCCAGCAGCGCGATTGCCTCGTCGCCGCGGCCGGCGTCGGCCAGCTGCGTCGCACGACCCGCGACGAGGTCGCGGGTGCTGTCCGGCGACACCGACAGGAAGTCGTCGAGCTGCAATTCGCCGCGCGGGCCCAGCCCGACCGACGCATACAGCCGCGCGGCGCGCAGCTGCGCGGCGACCGCGCGCGAGCCGCCCGTGACCCGCTGGTAGTGCCTGATCGCCAGCGTGTCGTTGCCGCGCTCCTCGGCGACCCGGCCCAGGAACCAGTGCACGGTGTCTGCGCCGCGCGTCTCGCGCGCCAGCTCGGAGAACAGCGCCTCGGCGTCGTCGAGGCGGCCCTCGTCCAGCGCCAGCGCGCCGAGCCCCTCGAGCGCCTCGCCGCGCGTCGCGTTGTCGCGCCGCAGCTCGCCGAAGACACGCTGCGCCTCATCGCGCCGCTCGGCGGCGGCGAGCAGCCAGGCCTGGCTGATCCGCGCGAAGGCGTCACCGTCCGTCGCGAGTCCCGAGAGACGCTCCAGGGCCTGGTCCGCCTGCCCGAGAGTCTGCAACGCCCGGACCTCGGCCAGCTCGGCCGGCCGCCAGCCGGGCCGCAACTCGAGCGCGCGCCGCGCCGCGGCCAGCGCGTTGGCGCCGTGCTGCGCCCGCTGCCACAGCACGCTGCGCGCATGCTGCGCCTCGGCGAGCCCGGCATCGCGCGAAGCGAGCCGCTCCATGACCTGCGCGGCGCCGGTCTCGTTGCGCTCGGCCGCGAGGATACCCAGCAGCACGCCGTAGCCGCGCGCGCGGTCCTCGTAGACTGTGTCGAGCAGTCGCCCGAAGTGGCCGGCCGCCTGTTCCGCCTCGTAGCTGCGCAGCAGCGCGACAGCCAGGTGGCGCAGCGCGACCTCGTTGCCCGGATCGAGCTCGAGCCAGCGCCGCGCGGTCGCGACCGCCTGCGGCAGCTGCCCGTGGTCCAGCGCAAGGCGCGCGCCGCGCTCGGCGACGCCGGCGTCCCCGGAACGGGCGGCTGCGCAGGCATAGCGTGCAGTCGCGGCCGGCCAGTCGGCACGGGTCAGCGCAAGCTCCGCGGTCATCGCCAGCTGTTCGGGATCGCCTGCCGGGCAGCGGGCGCCGGCGACCGCCGGCGCGG
>JBFGAO010000151.1:0-3988 GCA_041568095.1 Steroidobacteraceae bacterium
CGGCCTCGCCAGCTGCTCGAAAATCTCGTCGCTTAGGGCCGCAAACGATTGATCGAGTTCAGATACTGACTAGTCAATCTCGTTCAGGAGCTGTTGCTGGTACGGGGAGAGCCCGCGTGGGTGCGGTTCCGGTAGCGATTCTGGCCCTGGCGATGACATGGGCAGATGTTCGCATAAGGTATATTATGGTAAATCTCCTGTATGGATAGGTAGGCGATGCCACGCCCAGAAGCCCTTTCTGGCTCAGATGCTTATGCCCTGCTCCCAGAATCTGCTTTATGCAGCTTTAAGTTCTGGCCGTAACTAGCGTCAGGGCCCTTCGTCGCGAGACAGGTACTCGAGCGCGAGGTGCTCGAGGTGCAAGCGCCCTTCCGGAGCCAGGAATGGCGCGACCAGCATCAGGACTTGGTAGACGCCGCGCGCCATGCCCTCGCCGCTGGCTGCGCTGCGCGGGTGCCGGGCCGATTCGAAGGACAGCCAGTAGAAGCAGATCACGGCGACGTTGACGCTGAGCGCGTCCAGTTCCGCGCCGGTCGCGTGCATCTGGTCGCGCTCGACGAGTCCCAGGCAGATGCCGCGGGCGACCTCGATCGACCGCTCGAACACGGCCGCCAGCCGGATGCCCGTGCGCCGGTCGCGGGCCATGATCCCGGTCAGGTCGCGGAACAGGAAGCGGTACTTCCACAGCGTCTCGAGGATGACGTGCAGCAGGAACCAGACGTCCTCGACATTGTCGGCGCGCCAGCCGGGCGGCGGCAGCAGTTCTTCCAGTTCAGAGACGAACTGGTCCAGCAGCGCAGCGGACAGCTCGTCCTTTTTACGGAAATGGTAATGAAGGTTGCCGGCGCTGATGCCCAGTTCGATGGCGATCAGCGAGGTCGAGACGTTCGGTTCGCCGCGCTCGTTGTACAGCGCCAGCGTCGTGTCGAGGATGCGCTGGCGGGTGCGGCGGCCCGGCTTTGACTTGGCTTTTTTCGGCATCTGACCGCTGGTGCACGACGGGTGGAGCCATCGTACACCAGCGGTCGTTCAGTCAGGCCGTGGCCTCAGGCGGCGCGCTTGGCCGCCGTCTTCGCGCGCTTCTTCGCGGCAGGGCGCCGGCGCTTCGCGGTCTTGCGCTTGCGGCTGGCCTGCGTCTCGATGCGCTTGGCCAGCGTCTCGACGCGCCGCGACAGGGCGTCGACGTCCTGGGCGGTCGGCAGGCCGATCCGGTGGATCACTCGCTTCACGCTGCGCTGCACGGCCTCCTCGAAGGCGCTCAGCTGCTCGTCGGCGCGGCCGGCGATCTCGCCAACGACGTCGTCGGCGCGGTCGCGGGTGCGCTCGCGGAGCTTGCCGCTTTCCTTGATCGCGACCTGGAAGACCCGGCCCGTCTCGTCACGGGTGGTCTCCAGCGCGGCGAGGTGCGCGTTCCAGATGATATTGGCCGAGCGCCGGGCAGTCTTCCCGAGCGGGCTCTGGCCCACTTGCTCGAACAATCCATTGATGTTGGCGATCATGTCACTCTCCTGCGGTCATTCGGATGCTTCCGATGGCATCAGTATCCGCAGGCGGCCTAGGGAGTGCACCCTAGCTTCAGAGCGCGGCAAACCACCTTTCGATGGCGCGGCGCTGGGCCGCGTCGGGCACGGCGCCGGTCGCCGCCTCGACATTCTCGGCTGCGTGCTTCGGGTTGCGGGTCGCGGCAAGGATCACCGTAACGGCCGGGTTGCCGAGCACCCACTTGAGGAACAGCTGGGCGGCCGAGCGGCAGCCGAGCTCCTCGGCGACCGGAGGCAGCGGCTTCCCGGCCGCGCGGTCGATCATGCTGCCCTTGACGAAGGGCTTGTTGACCAGCACCGCCACGCCGAGGTCGCGGGCCGCCGGGAGCAGGCGTTCGCCCGACTCGGGCTCGGCCAGCGAGTAGTTGATCTGGACGAAGTCCGGGCGCTCGCGGCGGATCACCCGCTCGACCTCGTCGTGCGCGCCCTCGACGTGGTGGGTCACGCCGGTGTAGCGGACGGTGCCCGCCTCTTTCGCCGCGCGGATCGTCGGCATTTGCACGCCGAGGTCCAGCAGGTTGTGCACCTGTACGAGGTCGATCGTTTCGGCGCGCATCAGCCGGTGCGAGTCGGCGAGCTGGCGCCGGCCCGACTCGGCGCCGCGCGTCCAGATCTTGGTCGCGAGGAAGGGTTTCGTGGCGGGCTGGATCTCGGCCAGCATGTCGCCGATCCGCTCTTCGGAGCGGCCGTACATCGGTGACGTATCGATGACGCTGCCGCCCGAGTTCAGGAAGCTCGCCAGCGCGTCGCGGGCGCGCTCGTAGTCGGGTCCCGAGGCCGGCACGTCCAGCACCTGCCAGGTCCCGAGCCCCAGCGCGGGCAGCAGCTCGCCGCTCGTCGGGATCTCGCGGCGGATAGGCTGCCCGGCCGCGAGCGCGCCGCCGGGCGCCGCCGCCAGCACGCCGAGCATCTTCAGGGTGTCGCGGCGCGTCACGCCGCCCTCGCGCTTGCCTTGTCGCATCGCCGTCTCCCGTGGCTGATGCCGGGTCTGACAGCCGTATCAGGCATTGGTGCCCGGCTCGCGGCGGTTGAAGGCCTGGCCCAGCCGCCAGGCGACGCCGGCGATCGCGAGCATGCCCGCCGCGCTCAGCACAGCGAAGCCGGCCAGCGTGACGCCGGCTGCCGTCAGCATGACGTGCAGCCAGGCGCCGACCATGTCGCTGCCGCGCTGCAGCGTCGTGTCGATGAAGTTCTTGGCCTTGTACTTCGTTTCCGGGTCCACGATCGTGAACAGCACCTCGCGGCAGGGCCGGCCGACGCCGAACTCCCCTGCCCTGCGCAGGACCTGCGTGGCGGCGAGCGGCAGGATCAGCGGCACCGCGGCGAGCCACGCAAACGAGGCCAGCGCCATGACCGGCATCGTCAGCAGCGCGAGGCTGAGCCCGGCCCAGCGGATCAGGCGCGCGACGATGAAGCCCTGCAGCACCCAGGCCGATACGTTCACGGCGATGTCGAGCCGCGCATAGAAGCGCGTGCGCAGTTCGACGTCCGGGTAGGCAGCGGCGGCCAGGTGCTGCATCTCGAAGTACATGAAGGTGCCGGCCACGGAGCCGATGCCGATCAGCGCGAAGATGCCCTGCAGGTAGCGCGAGCGGGCGACGAGCCCGATCCCGGCCAGCGGTCCGCCGCCGATCCGTGCCTCCGGGTCGGCGGCCGGCAGCACGAAGTGCCCGTGGCGTTGCTCTGCCCAGCGCGCGAGCGCCAGGATGCAGGGCACGGTCGCGAGCAGCAGCAGCATCGACAGCCCGACCAGCCCGTCAATGCCCATCGGCACGGCGAGCCACTGGGTCAGCATCGGGCCGATGATGGCGCCGGTGCCGCCGCCCGCGGCGATCGGCCCGAACAGCCGCTTGGCCTCCTCGCCGCGGAACACGTCGGCCATGAAGCTCCAGAACACCGACACGACGAACATGTTGAAGACGGACAGCCAGACGAAGAACGCGCTGGCGACCGGCTGCGACTCGGGATTCGCCCGGAACAGCAGGAAGAAGACCAGCAGGTTCGAGGCGAAGAAGCCGTAGGTCACCGGCAGCAGCAGCAGCTTGCGCACCCGCGACACCAGCGCGCCGAACATCGGCGTCAGCGCGAACATCACGACGAAGGTGGCCGAGAACAGCCAGACCAGGTTGTGCAGGCCGGCGGCTGGCGCCATCGCGTCGCGCAGCGGGCGCAGCAGGTAGTAGCTGCACAGCAGCAGGAAGAAGTACAGGAACGCGAGCCCGACCGCGCGCTCCTCGCCGGGTCGGGCCTGCAGCAGCCGGCGGGCGAAGCCCGGGGTCGGCACGGCTCAGGCGCCGGAAGCCGAGCCCGCGAGGTGCGGGCGCTGTCCCTCGCGGTCTTTCAGCACGAAGACCCGGCGGCCGTCCCGGGGCCAGTGCTCGAGCCGCGCCTGGCCCGGCAGGAACAGCGGCAGCTTGAAGTCGACGTGTACGCGCGCGGCGGCGGCC
>JBFGAO010000152.1:0-3937 GCA_041568095.1 Steroidobacteraceae bacterium
CGCTCGCCGGCCCGCAGCGGCGGCGGGCGCGGCGCGCCGGTCTCGACGAAGGCGGCAGCCTGCACGCGCTCGACCAGCGTGCGACCACCGGTCATTGAGCCGGCGACGAGGCCCAGCGTCGCTGCACCGAGGCTCCACACCAGCCCGTGCGCGAGTGGGTGCAGCTCCAGCCCGAACAGCGCGGTCGGGCGCAGCCAGCCGATGCCCGCCGGCCCTTCCGCGACCAGCGCCACCGGCGTGAAGCCGGCCTGCGCGAGCGTGGGCAGCAGCAGTGTCCAGGCCCAGGCCGCGAAGCCCAGTGCCAGGCTCCACAGCGCGCCGTTGCGGCTCGCGCCGCGCCAGTACAGGCCTGCGATGACTGCCGGCCCGAACAGCGCGACCGCCGCGAACGAGATCTCGCCGATGGACGCGAGCGCGTCGTTCAGCGCGATGGAACGATGGTAGAGCCAGCCGAGCGCAAGCAGCAGCACGATCGCTCCGCGCCGGACCGCGAGCAGCAGCCCGGTCAGGTCCTGCCGTGCGCGCAGCGCGTGACTCGCGCGCATCAGCAACGGCATCACCACCTCGTTGCACAGCATCGTGGACAGCGCGACCGACGCGACGATGACCATGCCGGTCGCGGCCGACAGCCCGCCGAGGAAGGCCGCGAGCGCGAGGCCGCCCTCGCCGGCCGCGAGCGGCAAGCCGAGCACGTAAAGGTCGGCGTCTCCGGCCCCGCGCACGAGCCCGGCGTTCGCGATCGGCAGCACGAACACGCTGATCGCCAGCAGGTAGGCGGGGAACAGCCAGCGCGCGAGCTTCAGGTCGCCCGGCCCGCTGTTCTCGACGACGGCGACGTGGAACTGCCGCGGCAGGCAGAAGATCGCGAAGAAGCCGAGCACCGCGAGCGCGAGGTAATGCGAGGCCGTCGAGCGCGTGGCGCGCGCCTCGGCCAGCCCCGGCAGCGCAGCGGCCTCTGCGAACAGGTCGCCGAAGCCGCCGAACAGGCCGAACACGACGAACAGCCCGACCGCGACCAGCGCGACCAGCTTGACGACGGACTCGAAGGCCAGCGCGAGCATCATCCCCGGGTGGTGCTCGGTCGCGTCCACCTGGCGCGCGCCGAACAGGATCGCGAAGGCCGCCAGCGTCACCGCGACCCAGGCCGCCGTGTCGTCGAGCGCGCCGCCGCCGGCGCCGGCCAGCGCATTGAAGGTCTGGTCGATCGCCTTCAGCTGCAGCGCGATGTACGGGATCATGCCGACCGTCGCGATCAGCGTGACCGCGACCGCGAGCGAGCGGTCGCGCCCGTAGCGCGCAGCGACGAAATCGGCGACCGACGTGATCCGCTCGCGCCGGCCGACCTCGATCAGCTTGGCGAGCAGCGCCGGGGCCAGCAGGAACAGCGCGATCGTGCCGACGTAGGTCGGCGGGATGGCCCAGCCGAGTGCGGCAGACTGGCCGACCGTGCCGTAGAAGGCCCAGGAAGTGCAGTAGACAGCCAGCGACAGCGAGTAGACGAGCGGCCGCGGCACCGGGTAGCGCCCCGCGGCGGCCCAGCGGTCCCCGGTCCACGCGATCGCGAACAGCAGGCCCAGGTAGGCGAACGCGATCAGCGCCAGCAGCCAGGGGGTCAGCATCGCCGCAGTATAGGAGCCGCCGGTGCCGCCGGGCAGCCGGCCGGCGCCGGGTTCACAGGCTGAACAGCGCGACGGCCAGCGCGAGGCCGGCTAGCGGCACGATCACGGTCAGCGCCGCCATCGCCGGGTAGGCGCCGCGGTAGGACTCCTTGCAGATCGCGCGCAGCGTCGTGACGACATAGCCGTTGTGCGGCAGCGAGTCGAGCCCGCCCGAGCTGATTGCGACGATCCGGTGCAGCGCGTCCGGGCTGACGCCGAGCGCGGTGTAGTGCGGCGCGAGGATCGGCAGCGCGATCGCCTGCCCGCCCGAGGCCGAGCCGGCCAGGCCCGCGATCACGCTGACCGCGATCGCGGCGCCGACCAGCGGCGGGCCCGGCAGGTGGGTGATGAAGTCCACCGCCTGCGCGAATGCCGGGGACAGCCTTGCGACGCCGCCGAAGCCGACGACGGCCGAGGTGTTCGCGATTGCGACCAGCGCACCGAGCGCGCCTGCCGCGACCGGCCCGCCCATCGAGCCGACGTAGCGGCCGTGGATCGCGAGGCTGGTCAGGATGCCGCCGGCCAGCGCGACGATCAGCGCCGACTCCTGCAGCCGCTCGTGCAGCGCGAAGGACAGCCCGAGTACCGCGACCAGCGGCAGCAGGCTGCTGCCGGCGCCGGGCAGCGCCCGTTCGCCGTCGGCCGGGTCGTCCGCGCGCGCCTCGTAACGCTCGCCGGCCGCAACCGCGCGCCGGATCATGAACCGCAGCCACAGCGAGCCGGTCACGGCCATCACGACCGCGACCGGCAGCGAGACCTCCCAGCCGGCCCAGGGCGAGGTGCCGAGGTACTTGATCGGGATCCAGTTCTGGATCTCCGGCGAGCCGGCCGAGGTCATCGTGAAGGTCACCGAGCCGAACGCGATCGTGCCGGGCACGAAGCGGCGCGGCAGATCGGCGGCGCGAAACAGCGACAGCGCCATCGGGTACACGGAAAACGCGACGACGAACAGGCTGACGCCGCCGTAGGTCAGCACCGCGCAGGCCAGCACGACCGCCAGCACCGCCTTGCCGGTGCCGACGTGGCCGACGATCCAGCGTGCGACGCTCTCGGCGGCGCCCGATGCCTCCATGAACTTCCCGAACAGCGAGCCGAGCAGGAACATGAAGAACCAGTTCGTCACGAAGCTCGTGAAGCCGCCCAGGTAGGCGGCCGTGTAGCTCGGCGCATCCTGCGCGGCCAGCTGCGGGAACAGCGCGAATCCGCTGCTCAGCGCGACAACCAGCGCGCAGAGCGGCGCGGCGACCAGCAGCTCGACGCCCCTCATCGTCAGCGCAATGAGCAGTCCCAGCCCCAGCAGCAGGCCGATCATGCTGATCATGTGGCTTCCCCGCGTCGGCGCCGTCTTCAGTGGCCCGGGATCATCGGGCCGGGCGGCCGGGCGCGGAATGCTACTAAGGTACTAGTGCCGCGGCCCCCGCCCCCGTTTACCTTTGGCCGCGATACCGGGACAACCGGGCGCCCGCGCGCGGCGCAGACGCAACAGACGGGGGGATATTCATGAGCACCAAGGTGACTGCCAGGAACATGCTGCTGGCTGCGGCTATCGCCGCCGCGCTGCCGGCGCCGGCGCTGGCCCAGGGGGCCATTGCCGCCCTCGGCGAGATCGTCGTGACGGCGCGCAAGCGCAGCGAGAACCTGCAGGACGTGCCGATCGCCGTGACCTCGCTGTCCGGCGACGCGCTGGAGTCGCTGGGCGCCCAGGACCTCACCGCAGTCTCGCAGGCCGTCCCGAACGTGACGCTGGAACATTCGCGCGCGACCAACTCGACGCTGACGGCCTTCATCCGCGGCGTCGGCCAGCAGGATCCCGTCGCCGGCTTCGAGCAGGGCGTCGGCATCTACCTCGACGACGTCTACCTGAACCGGCCGCAGGGCGCGGTGCTGGACATCTACGACGTCGAGCGCATCGAGGTGCTGCGCGGCCCGCAGGGCACGCTGTACGGGCGCAACACGATCGGCGGCGCCGTCAAGTACGTGACGCGCCGCATCGACCCGAATGACGCGACGTTCCGCGCGCGCGCATCGGCCGGCAATCACGGCCAGTTCGAGGCGATGCTGTCCGGCTCGGTGCCGGTTTCCGACACCTTCCGGCTCGGCGGCGCCATCGCGCAGATGACCCGCGACGGCTTCGGTCGCAACGTGACATCCGGCGCCGACAACTACGACAAGGACGTGCTCGCCGCACGCGTATCCGCCGAGTGGGAGCCGCGCGCCGGCCTGGTGTTCGCGCTGTCGGCCGACCGCATCGACGACGATTCCTCCCCGCGCCAGGGCTA
>JBFGAO010000153.1:0-3913 GCA_041568095.1 Steroidobacteraceae bacterium
CACCTGTCTGGCCGCCAGCTCTCGCGCAACAGCGCGCACCGCAAGGCGCTGATGCGCAACATGGCCGCGGCACTGCTGCGCGAGGAGAAGATCCGCACGACGCTGCCGAAGGCGAAGGAACTGCGCCGCGTCGTCGAGCCGCTGATCACGCTGGGCAAGAACGACTCCGAGGCGGCCCGCCGCCGCGCATTCTCGCAGCTGCGCGACGACGCGCTGGTCAACAAGCTGTTCTCGGACATCGGGCCGCGCTTCCGCACGCGGGCCGGTGGCTACACCCGGATCCTGCGCCTCGAGCCGCGGGCGGGCGACGCAGCGCCGATGGCGCTGATGGCGCTGGTCGAGGGCGAGGCCGTGGCTGCGACCGCCGGCGAGCCGGCCGACAAGCCGGCGCCGCGCGCGAAGGCCAAGAAGAAGGCCGCGCCGAAGAAGAAGGCGGCGCCGAAGAAGAAGGCTGCCGCGAAGACGCCGCGCCGCCGCAAGGCCGCGGCCGGCTGACAGATTCCACACCTGCAGGCTGCGGAAGCAGCCTCTTGGTCGCCAGTGGTAAAGCCGGGGTCACCCCCGGCTTTTTTTTCGCGCGTGGCTGTTCCGGAAAGTGCCGCAGGGTGCCTCGGCAAGCGCGTACGACGAAGGCAGCGCAGGACTGCTAGCCTGCGACGCAGGACTGGCCTGCACCCCGGAGAGTCCGGGTCCGGACCAGGCAAGGAGGAAACACCATGAGCTTCGTAAAAGAATTCAAAGAATTCGCGATGAAAGGCAACGTCGTCGACATGGCGGTCGGCATCATCATCGGCGTCGCGTTCGGCAAGATCGTCTCGGCACTCGTCAATTCGGTGCTGATGCCGGCGATCGGCTGGTACGCGGGCGGCGTCGATTTTTCCGACCTGGCCGTAACGCTCGGTACCAATGCCGAGACCGGCGAAGCCGTCCTGATCCAGTACGGCGCCTTCATCCAGGCGATCATCGACTTCCTGATCATTGCGCTCGCGATCTTCGTCGCGCTGAAGGGCATCAACAAGCTGAAGAAGCCGCCGGAACCGGCCGCGCCGCCGGCCCCGCCGGTCGAGCAGCAGCTGCTGACCGAGATCCGCGACCTGCTGCGCCAGCAGCGCTGAGCCGGGGACGTCTCAGGCCGCCGCGAAGGCCTCGCGCGTCAGGTTGCGGGGCCCCGCGGCGGTCGCGACGACGTTGTCCTCGATCCGCACGCCGCCGAACGGCATCAGCGCGTCCACCGCGTCCCACGCGATCGCGTCGCGCCTGCGGTCGTTGCGCGCGGCCGCCAGCAGCGACTCGATGAAGTAGACGCCCGGCTCGACGGTCACGGCGAAGCCCTCTCCGAGCTCGCGGGTCAGCCGCAGGAAGGGGTGCCCCTCGGGCCGCGGCCGGGTGCCGCCATCGGGGCCGGCCATCAGGCCCCCGACGTCATGCACCTGCAGTCCCAGCAGGTGGCCGATCCCGTGCGGGAAGAACACGCTCGTGACGCCTCGCTCGACCGCGTCGGCCGGCGGGCACCGGACGAGCCCCGCGCCGGACAGCACGCCGGCGACCTCGCGGTGCGCGGCGAGGTGGATGTCGCGGTAGTCGGTACCGGGGCGGACCATCCCGACGAGGCGCTGCTGCGCCGCGTCGAGCGCGGCGACCAGGTCCGCGAAGGGGCCGCCGGTCGCGGTCCAGGTGCGGGTGATGTCGCAGCCATAACCCGCGTAGCTCGCGCCGGCGTCGATCAGCAGCACGCGTACGCCGGCCGGCCGCTCGCGGTCGAGGTGCTGGTAGTGCAGCACCGCCGCGTGCCGGTCGAAGGCGATGATGTTGTTGTAGGGCAGCTCCGATTCGCGGGCGCCGGCCGCCTGGCAGTAGGCCAGGTGGACCTCGTATTCCGAGGCCCCGTCGCGGAAGGCGGCTTCGGCGGCGCGGTGGGCGCGTACCCCGGCCGTGGTCGCGCGCGCCATGCAGGCGACCTCGTAGGGCGTCTTCGCGGCACGCTCCCAGTCGAGCCGGACCAGCAGCGCGGGCGGGTCGTGGTCCCCGAGGCCAGCCGTGGCCGGCGAGTGCTCGCCCAGCACGGCCCAGCGCGGGCCGGCTGCGACCAGGTCGCGGAGCCGCGCGGGGTCCCGGACCACCTCGACGTCGTAGGCCGCCACCCAGCCGCCCGACGGCGCGTCCGGCGGCAGGTGCCAGTAGTCGTCGGGCTGGTGGAACACCAGCAGCGGGCGCCGGCCGGGACGGAAGACCACGAAGGAATCCGGCGCGGGCTCGGGCACCCAGGCCTGGAACCAGGGGTTGGCCCGGAACGGGTAGGTGTTGTCGTCGAGGTAGTGGTAGCGGGGGCTGCCGGCCGCGATGATCAGGCCCTCGTAGCCCTCTTCGGCCAGCGCCCGCTCGGCCCGGGCGGCCTGCGTCGCGAGATTGTCGCCAAACAGCGACGCCGGGTCCGCACTCACGCTCGCCACTCCATGCCTATGATCGCGGCGCCCAGCCTAGCGTGTCGCGACGCGGCTTGCCACGAGCGCCGCGCAAAAGCCGGGAAAAAACGGGGTTTCGGCCTTTCCTGGCGACCGTAGAGGCGCTAGAATTCGCCGACGCGGCGGGACGCAGCTGTCCAAGCAGAAATGTTCCCGCTGCGGAATGAACCTTCCCTTTCTCACCGAATGAACCTGGGGTAACTGACGATGAATGCAAAGATTCTGGGTGCCGTTGCCGTGGCACTCGTGCTGGGCGCCTGCGGCGGCAAGAAGGAAGAGGCCGTGCAGGCCGTCGAGGAAGCTGCTGCTCCGGCGACGGAAGTCGCGCCGGCCGTCGATGCGATGACCGAGGCTGCGTCCGACGCCGCCACGGCCGTCGAGGGCGCTGCGACGGATGCCGCCGCTGCCGCCGGCGAGGCCGCCGAGGCCGCGACGACCGCGCCGCAGCCGTAAAGCTGCCGCAGTCGAAAGGCCAGTCCGGCCGGGTGGGTGGCGTGGCGCAGGCCGCGACCGTCCATCCGGCCGTTCCGTTCCGGGGAACGCCAATGCCGATCAGCATCCGCGAAGTGCGCTCGTCGCAGCCGGACCGCGACTGGATCGAGCGCAGCTACCGCGAGTACCTGGGCGACCTGTCGGCCGGCCACACTGGCGTGTTCCCGTCGCTGACCGTGACCGGCCACAGCGTCCGCGAATTGCTGGCGGGCTGGTACCGTGACGAGCGCTCGGTGCCGTTCGTGATCCTGCGCGAGCAGGAGCCCGCGGGATTCGCGCTGGTCCAGCGCGAGCTCGCGACGCGGCCGGGCACCGCGCCGCAATTCCGGCTCAGCGAGTTCTTCGTCAGCGAGCAGTACCGGCGCCGTGGCGTCGGTCGCGGCGCCGCTCTGCTGCTGTTCGCGCGCTATGCCGGTGACTGGGTCGTCGCCGAGCAGGCACGCAATGCGGGCTCGGTGCAATTCTGGCGCCGCGTGATCGGCGAGTTCACGGGCGGCGACTTCCGCGAGCACGCCGCCCACGGCGAGGTGCGGCACACGTTCTCGAGCGGCCCGTTCCGCCGGGCGGGTGCGCGATGAGCCGCCTCGCGACGGCCTGCTGCCTGCTGCTGGCCACAGCGCCGGCCATCGCAGCCGAGTCGCGCCTCGAGCGGGCGCAGGATTGCGCGCGGGTCGAGGCCGGGCCCGAGCGGCTGGCCTGCTATGACGCGCTGTTCCGTTCTGCGGCCTCTGCCGCCGCTCTGCCGGCGCCGGTGCAGCCGGATGAAGAGTTCGGGCTGAACCCGGATCAGCGCGAGCGGCGCCGCCAGGAGCAGGGCGCCGCGCCGGCGCCGGACAGCATCACGAGCCGGGTCACCGCGGTGCAGGAACCGTTCGGCAGCCCCGTCGTGCTGACGCTCGAGAACGGTCAGCGCTGGCAGCTGCTGGAAAACCCCCGTTTCCCGCCATTCGTCGCCGGCG
>JBFGAO010000154.1:0-3899 GCA_041568095.1 Steroidobacteraceae bacterium
CGGCGCTGGCCGCCGGCTTCGGTTACCTGGGCGCGGACGAAGACCCCGCAGCCTGGGGTCCCGATGCCGTGCTCGGGCGTCCGGCCGACCTGCTGGCCTGGCTGGGACTGTGAGCGGGCTACAATTGCAGCCATGGACGCCACGACGCTGCTGCTGATCCTCGCCGGCCTGCTGCTGGCCTTCGGCGCGGGACTGCTGCTCGGGCGCCGCCGCGTCAGCGCGCTCGAGACCGAGCGGGCGGTGCTGCAGGCGCGGCTGCAGGGCGACGAAGCGCTGGAGGCGGAACGCGCGCAGGCGCTGGCCCGCACGATGGAGCAACTGGACCTGCACTTCAACGAGATCGCCCGGCGCCAGCTGCGCGACAACATCGAGCATTTCCTGCGGCTCGCGAAGGAGAACCTGGGCCAGCACCAGCAGTCGGCCGACAGCACGCTGAAGGAGCGCGAGCAGGCGATCCAGGCGCTGGTCAAGCCGATCCAGGAGACGCTCGCGCGCACCGCCGAGACGCTGCGCGAGATCGAGGGCGAACGGCAGCGCGACTTCGGCAGCCTGCGCCAGTACCTGAACGACATGCGCGACGCGCACGGGGCGCTGCAGCGCGAGACGCGCAACCTGGTGCAGGCGCTCAGCAAGCCGCAGGTGCGCGGCCAGTGGGGCGAGATCTCGCTGCGCAGGCTGGTCGAGCTGGCCGGCATGACGTCGCACTGCGACTTCGAGGAGCAGGTGCACGTGGTCGGCGAGGACGGCGCGCTGCGCCCGGACATGGTGATCCACATGCCCGACGGCCGCGACCTGGTCGTCGACGTCAAGACCCCGCTCGATGCCTACCTCGCCGCCGTAGAGGCGACCTCCGACGAGGCGCGCGGCGCCGCGCTCAAGCGCCATGCCCAGCACCTCGCCGAGCGCGTGCGGCTGCTGTCGTCGAAGAACTACGCGGCGCAGTTCGAGCGCGCGCCGCAGTTCGTGATCCTGTTCGTGCCGGGCGACCAGTTCCTGTCTGCCGCGCTCGACCAGCAGCCGGAGCTGCTCGAGAACGCGATGCGCAACGGCGTGATCCTCGCGACGCCTTCGAGCTTCGTCGCGTTGCTGAAGGCCGTGCACTACGGCTGGCAGAACGTGCGGCTGGCCGAGGGTGCGGAACGGATCCGCCAGCTGGCCGAGGAGCTGTTCTCGCGGCTCGGCACCTTCCGGAACCACCTCGGCCGGCTGGGCAGCCAGCTCGAGTCCAGCGTCCGGGCCTTCAATGCGGCGGTCGGCTCGCTGGAACGCAATGTCCTGCCCGGTGCCCGCAAGTTCACCGAGCTCGGCGTGCGCGGCGAGCGCGAGATCGAGGAACTGAAGCAGGTCGAGACCGCGGTGCGCAGCACCGGCGAGCCGCTGCCCGGCCTGCCCCGCCGGGAAGACGCCTGACCGTGGCCACGACGATGCAGGAACCGGCCGTGGCTCGGCCGGGCTCACCACGCTGGCACGCGCGCTTGTTCGCGACGCCCGAAACGCGCGACACGCTCGATGCGGTGTTCGCGCTGGAGCGGGAACTGTGGTCCATCGCGGACACGCAACTGGACCACGGCGTCGCGCACATCAAGCTGCAGTGGTGGCACGAGGAGGCCGGCCGCCTCGCGCAGCGGCAGCCGCGGCATCCGCTGACGCAGGCGCTGGCCGCGCGACACGCGACCCCCGCGGACGCTGAGACCGCGCTGCTCGAGTACCTGCGCAGCGTCGAGCTCGACCTGGCGCGGACGACCTACGAATCCGCGACCGAGCTGGAGCATTACCTGCAGTACTGTGCTGCGCTGCAGCGCCTGGCGGCCGCGGCGCTCGCGCCCGATGCCGACCCGCAGGGCCTGGCGGCCTTTGCGACCGCCGTCGGCCGGCTCGTGCGCTCGGCGGAGATCCTGCGCGACCTGCGCCAGGACGCCTGGGACGGGCGGGTCTACGTGCCGCTCGACTGGCTGGCCGCCGAGGGCGTTGACCCCGCCGCATTGCGCGAGGCCGAGGCACCGCCCGGCGTCGCGCGCTGCCTGCAGCGGCTGGCGTCGGAAGCACGGCAGCACTGGGCCGCCGAATCCGCCGCGGCACCCGGCGCCGACTCCTTGCGCGGCCTGCGCGTGCTCGCGGCGCTGCATCTCGCGCTGATCGACAGGCTCGAGCAGGCCGGCTTCGCCGTCGGCCTGCAGCGCCTCGAGCCGGGCCCGCTGCGCAGCCTGTGGACCGCGTGGCGCGCGGCAAGGACACCGATGGAAACCGCATGACCCAGCATCCCGACCCGCGACAGTACGCACCCGAAGCCGGCTCGCATGACGGCCGCGTGATCCTGGTGACCGGCGCCGGTGACGGCATCGGCCAGGCCGTGGCACTGGCGCTTGCCCGCCAGGGGGCGACCGTCGCGCTGCTGGGCCGCACGCCGCGCAAGCTCGAGCGTACCTATGACCGGATCGTAAAGGCCGGCGGCCCGAAGCCGGCGCTGCTGCCGTTCAACCTGGAGACGGCGGGAGCGGCCGAGTACGACGCGCTGCAGTCAGCGCTCGACAAGGAGTTCGGGCGCCTGGACGGAATTGCGCACATCGCCGGCATCCTCGGCAACATGAGCCCGATCGACCACTACGACGTGCCGACCTGGTGCCGCGTGCTGCACGTCAACCTGACCGCGCCGTTCATCCTGACGCAGACGCTGCTGCCGCTGCTGCGCCGCGCCGACGACGCCGCGGTCGTGTTCACGTCCAGCAGCGTCGGCCGCCGGGGCCGGGCCTACTGGGGCGCCTACGCCGTTTCCAAGTTCGGGCTCGAGGGCCTGATGCAGGTCCTCGCCAGCGAGTGCGCCGAAACCACCCGCATCCGCGCCAACAGCCTCAACCCGGGCGCGGTGCGCACCTCGATGCGGCTGCAGGCCTATCCCGCCGAGGACCGCTCACGGCTGCCGGAGCCGGAAGCCGTGACCGGGCCGTTCCTGTACCTGCTGGGGCCGGCGAGCCGCGGCATCAGCGGCCAGGCCTTCGACTGCCAGTAGCCTCGCGGCCCGTCGCGCAATGGCGGGCCAGGAAGCACCGCACGCAGCGCGGCCGGGGACGACAGGTCTCCTTGCCGTGCTCGACGATGGCGGCGTGCAGCGCCGCGCAGGCCTCGGCGTCCTGGTCCAGCATGCGCGTGGCCGCCTCGCGCACCTCGGCATAGCGCGGTCGCAGCGCAGCGCGTGACAGCCAGCCGCTGCGCTGCAGCAGGCGCAGCGCGTAGCCATCGGCAACGAACAGCGGGCGGCGGAAGGCGTACAGCAGGATCACGTCGGCGGTCTCCGGACCGATGCCGTGGACGCCGAGCAGGGCTTGCCGCAGCTCGTCGGTCGGCTGGCCTGCGAGCCGGGCCAGCCCGCCCTGCTCGCCGACGAAGCTCGCCAGCGCCTGCAGGCTCCGCGCCTTGCGCTGCGGCGGCCCGCAGGGCTGCAGCAGGCGGACGAGGCGCGCGCCTGTCACGCGTCGCAAGCGCTCGACCTGCAGGAGCCGCGCGTGTCTCAGCCGCGCGACCGCGGCTGCCGCCAGCGGCCAGGTGCTGCGCTGCACCAGTATCGCGCCGGCCATCACCTCGAGACGGCTGCGTGCCGGCCACCAGTCCCGCCCGTCGTAGCGGGCCAGCAGCCGCGACTGCAGCTGCCGAAGCTCGCGGCCAGCGCGCGCCTCAGCGACGCCGGACCGGCTTGCTCCGCCCGGCATCCCGAGCCGCTCCCTTGCGGGCGCCGCCGCGGCGGGGCGACTTCCTCGCAGGCCGCGGCGCCGGCCCGCTCCCGGCCAGTCCCGCTGCGTCAGCCAGCGCGCGCGACTCGCCCGGCGTCAGGCGCCGATGCCGCCCGCGTGCGAGTGCGCGGTCCATTGCGATCGGGCCGATCCGGGTCCTCAGCACGCGATTGA
>JBFGAO010000155.1:0-3891 GCA_041568095.1 Steroidobacteraceae bacterium
GCCAGCGCCGCCCGCGCCGCTTCTGCGAGCCGCCCGCGGTTCGCGAGCCGCGCGCGTTCCTCCAGCAGCCCGGTGACCTCGTCGGCGGACAGGCCCAGCGCCTCGAGTTCTCCGACCTGGTAGCGCAGCAATTCGAGCCGCGCGCCGCGCTCGGCGGCGGCGGCCGCGAGCTGGGCGCGTTCCTCGGAGAGCCGGCGCCACTCGATGGCCAGCTCGCGCACCGGCGCGGCCATGTCCTCGTGACGGCCGTGCTCGTCCAGCAGTCCGCGCTGCACGTCGCGCCGGACCAGCGACTGGAATTCCTGCTGCCCGTGGATGTCGACCAGCAGTTCGCCCAGCGCACGGACCGACTGCGCGGGCAGGGCCTGGCCGTTGACGTACTGGCGGGACCGGCCGTCGCGGTTGATCACGCGCCTCAGCACGATCTCGCCTTCCTCGTCGGACAGCGATTGCTCGTCCAGCCATTGCCGCACGCCGGGATGGCCCTCGACGTCGAAGATGGCGGTGATCTCGGCGCGCTCGGCGCCATGGCGCAGCATGTCGGCGCTGGCGCGACCGCCGATCGCGAGCATCACCGCGTCGACCAGGATCGACTTGCCGGCGCCGGTCTCCCCGGTCAGCGCGGTCAGACCGCCGGCGAGTTCCAGCTCCACGGCGTCGATGATCGCGAAGTCGCTGATCTGCAGGTGGATCAGCACTGCGAACGCCCGTCCGGCCCGTTGCGCATGCCGCGCCCCCAGTGCAGCTTGGAGCGCAGGATCCGGAAGTAGTCGTGGCCGGGCGGGTGCAGCAGCGTGATCGCCTCGGCGGCCGGCTCGACGACCAGCCTCGACTCGGCGTCGAGGTCGCCCAGCTGCAGGCCGTCGTAGGTGACCTGGGCGCGCACGGTCGGCCGCGACGCGAGGCGCACCTCGATCCGGCTGCGCCCGCCGACGACGATCGGACGGTCGCTCAGCGTATGCGGCGAGATCGGCGCCAGCACCACGGCATCGAGGCTCGGGTGGATGATCGGGCCGCCGCAGGACAGCGCGTAGGCCGTCGAGCCGGTCGAGCTGGCGACGACGAGGCCGTCGCCGCCGTGCGTGTTGACAAAGCGCCCGTCGATCCAGGTCTCCAGCTCCACCATCCGGCCGGTCTCGTAGCGCTGGACGACGATGTCATTGAGGGCCAGGCAGCTGGCGCTCGCGCCGTCCTGGCGGCTCAGCGTCGCCGCGAGCAGCTGGCGGCGGTCCGTCTCGTGGCGGCCCTCCAGCACGGCGTCGATGCTGTCGAACATCTCCTCGGGCGAAACGTCGGCCAGGAAGCCGAGCCGGCCGCGGTTGATGCCCAGGAGCGGCACGTCGCGCCCGAGGACACGCTGCGCCGCGTAGAGCATCGTGCCGTCGCCGCCGATCGCGACCAGGAGGTCGGCGCCGTCGGCGAGGCGCGCTTCCGGCACCCGCTCGACGCCGTCCGGCAGAGTCGCGTCGTCGATCCGCTCGTCGGCGATCACGGCGAGCCCGCGCGACTGCAGGTGACGGGCGAGGGGGGCCATCGAGCCGGCCACTCGGGCGTCCTCGACCTTGCCGATCACGGCGATCCGGGAAAAGCGCTTGCTCATGCGGTTGGTGGACCTTTTAGCACGCGGGCCGGCGCGCCGGCCAGACAGCCGGCAGGGCCGTCTTGACACTCGGCAAGGGCGATTGCTAGCTTGCATCACGTGGCCGGGTCCGGGCCTTAATTCCTTGATTAACAGGCGGTTATGCCAGAGCATCCGGGCAGGATCGAGGAACCCTCCAGCGACCGCGCACGGCATCTGCTGCGCACGCTGATAGACACCTATATCCGCGAGGGACAGCCGGTCGGCTCGCGCACGCTGTCGCGCGAATCAGGCCTCAATCTCAGCGCGGCGACGATCCGCAACGTGATGGCGGATCTCGAGGAGCACGGCTTCGTCAGCTCGCCGCACACCTCGGCCGGGCGCGTGCCGACCGACAAGGGCTACCGCTTCTTCGTCAACACGCTGCTGCGCTACCAGCCGCCGGACAACGAGGAAATCGCCGAATTGCAGCGCAATCTCGAGTCCCACGCCGGCGACCCGAAGGCGCTGGTGACCGCCGCCTCGCAGCTGCTGTCCAGCCTGACCCACCTGGCCGGCGTCGTGACGGCGCCGCGCGACACGCACGCGGCGCTGTCGCAGATCGAGTTCGTCGGGCTGTCGGGCAACCGGGTGCTGGCGATCCTGGTCGTCAACGGCAGCGAGGTGCAGAACCGGGTGCTGCAGCTGGACCGTCACTTCTCGCCGGACGAGTTGCGGCACGCCGCGAACTACCTGAACGACGTGTTCCGCGGCCGCGAGCTCGCCGACGTCCGGGCCGGCCTGGTCGCGCAGTTGCAGGAAACGCGCGAGCAGATGAACCGGCTGATGCTGGACGCGATCACGCTCGCACAGCGCGCCTTCGACTCGGGCAGCGCGCAGCCGGAGCCGCAGGTCGTGATTGCCGGCGAGACCAACCTGATGGGATTCGCCGAGCTGTCGAACGTCGACCGGCTGCGGCGGCTGTTCGAGGCCTTCAACGAGAAGCGCGACATCCTGCACCTGCTGGACCAGAGCCTGCACGCCGAGGGCGTGCAGATCTTCATAGGCCACGAATCCGGCTACCGGATCCTCGACGACTGCAGCGTCGTCACGGCGCCGTACTCGCTGGACGACAAGGTCGTCGGCGTCGTCGGCGTGATCGGCCCGACGCGGATGGCCTACGAGCGCGTGATCCCGGTCGTCGACATCGCGGCCCGGATGCTGGGCTCGGCCTTGAATCTGCGCGGCTAGGCCCCACACTGGCTGTCCCGTACCGGCGCCGGCGCGCGCCGCGCTGCGCTTTCCACCGAACGGAGCCCAGATGAGCGAACGCGAATCCCAGGCCCAGGCCGAGCCGCGCGAAGAAGAGGCTGCGCCGGGCGAACCGACGCTCGAGGAGCGCCTGGCCGAGGCCGAGGCGCGCGCCGAGGAGAGCCGGGCCGCCTTCCTGCGGGCCGCCGCGGAACTCGAGAATGTCCGCAAGCGCGCTGCCCGCGAGGTGGACAATGCCCGCCAGTACGGCGTCGAGCGCTTCGCCGGCGAGCTGCTGCCGGTTGCGGACAGCCTGGCGCTGGCGCTGGACGCCGCCGGCGGCGCCGAGGCGCCCACGGTGGCCGCGGGCCAGCCCGCGACGCTGCGGCTGCTGCAGAAGGCCTTCGAGCAGGCCGGCATCACCGAGCTGGACCCGGCGGGCCAGCCCTTCGACCCGCAGTTGCACGAGGCAATGGCGACGCAGCCGGCCGGGGACAGCGCGCCCGACACGGTGCTGCAGGTCGTCCAGAAGGGCTATTTGCTGAACGGCCGGCTGCTGCGGCCGGCCCGCGTGATCGTGGCCCGGGCGGCCGAGCCCGCCGCCGGGGACGGCGGCGCCGGCGCCGGCGGCGGTTGAAACCGGCGCGGCCCGGCCCCAGATCGGACAACAGTCAGGCACAGGATCCCGGAGTCACAGACATGGGCAAGATCATCGGCATCGACCTCGGCACGACCAACTCCTGCGTGGCCGTCACCGAAGGCGGCAGCTGGAAGGTCCTCGAGAACAGCGAGGGCGACCGGACGACGCCGTCGGTCGTCGCGTTCACCAAGGACGGCGAGGTGCTGGTCGGCCAGCCGGCCAAGCGCCAGGCGGTCACCAACCCCCAGAACACCTTCCACGCGGTCAAGCGGCTGATCGGCCGCCGCTACGAGGACACGGTCGTCCAGAAGGACATCCCGCTCGAGACCTACAAGATCGTGCGCGCCGACAACGGCGACGCCTGGCTCGAGGCGCAGGGCAAGAAGATGGCCCCGCCGGAGATCTCCGCGCGGGTGCTGATGAAGATGAAGAAGACCGCCGA
>JBFGAO010000156.1:0-3885 GCA_041568095.1 Steroidobacteraceae bacterium
ATCTGGCCCGGGAACTCGCGGTCGATCTGCTCGTGGATCTGGATCAGCGTCAGCGAGCTGGCGCCGACCTCGAACAGGTTGTCGTCCGGCTCGACCCGCTTGCCCGGCAGCGCGTCGTCGACGATCTGCCGCAGGCGCCCCTCGACTCTCGCCGTCTTGACCTCGCGGTGGCCGTGCGCGGCCTCGCGCAGCCGGGCCAGTTCCGCGATCTCGGCGTCGAACTGGCCGGCCAGGAAGGCCTCCTCGAGCGCGACGCGCTGGACCTTGCCGCTGGTCGTCTTCGGGATCCGGTTCACGGGCACGACCTCGGCGACCTCGAGCCCCGCATGCTCGTTGACGAGCCGCGCAACCTCGAGCGAGACGGGCAGGAACTCCTCCAGCGAGCCGCGGTGCAGCACGAACAGCGTCAACTGCTCGGTGTCCGCGCCGGCCGGGCGGCAGCCGGCGGCCGCGACCTTGCCGAGCTCGAGGCCCGACGCGCGCTGCGCGATCGACTCGATGTCGTGCGGAAAGTAGTTCTGGCCGTTGACGAAGATGATCTCCTTGGCGCGGCCGGTGATCACGAGCTCGCCTTCGTGCTCGAGGCCGAGGTCGCCGGTCCTGAGCCAGCCATCGGCCGCGAAGCCCGCCGCATTGGCCTCGGGCGCCTCGTAGTAACCGGCCGTCACGTTGTCGCCGCGGATCTGCAGGTGGCCGACGCAGCCGGGCTCGACCGGCCGGTCGGCAGCGTCGACAAGGCGGATCTCCGTGTACGGGATCGCCCGTCCGAGCAGCATCAGTTCCAGCGCCTCGCCGTCAGCAGCGGGGCGGGGCCGTTCACCGACCGACAGCGTATGGCGGTCGAGCCGGATCGAGCGGTAGCGTCGGCCGAGCTTCGGGAAGGTCATCGCCAGCGAGGCCTCGGCAAGCCCGTAGACCGGGAGCATCGCCTCGCGGCGCAGCCCGGTCGGCGCCAGCCGGTCCATGAACTCGTCGCAGAGCGCGACGTTGATCGGCTCGGCACCGTTGAAGACCAGCCGGACCGACGACAGGTCGATGCCCTCGAGCGAGCGGTCGCCGAGCACCTTCAGGAAGTGCCGGTAGCCGAAGTTCGGCGACGAGGTCAGCGTCGCGCGCTTGCGTGCCAGGAACGTCGTCCACAGCAGCGGGCGCCGGATGAACAGGTCGGTCGGCATCAGGTTCAGCTGCATCCGGTTCGCGAACATCATGATGAAGAAGCCGATCAGGCCCATGTCGTGGGTCAGCGGCATCCAGGACACCGTGACATCGTCCTCGCTGAAGCCCGCGGCCTCGGACGCGCCGCGCGAGTTCGCGAGGATGTTCGCGTGCGTCAGCACGACGCCCTTGGGCTCGCTGGTCGAGCCGGACGAGTACTGTATGAAGGCGATGTCGTCCGGCCCGACGTCGACCGGGTCGGCGGCACGGCTGACGTCGTCGAGCTGGTCGATCAGGAACGAGCGCTGCTGCAGCGCCGCGAAAGCCTGCTGCTGGCCATTCTCCGTGCAGAAGGACTCGAGCCGCTGCAGGCCCTTGCGGTCGGTGTACAGGAAAGGCTGGCCGAGCTGGCGCGCGACGCGCAGCAGCTTCCAGCGGTGCTCGTCGCTGATGCCGACGGCCAGCGGGACCGGCACGATGCCGCCGGCCAGCGCCGCCCAGAAGCCGTCGATGAAGGCCTCGTTGTTGTTGAGGGAGATGATCAGCTTGTCGCCGCGCTGCGCGCCGAGCCGCCGCAGGTGCCACAGGATTCCGAGCGCGCGCTCGCGCAGCTCGCCGAAGGCGACCTTGCGCTCGACGTCCTCGGACTCGAGGTAGCCGATGTGCCGCGGGACGCGGCTGTTGGCGGCGAGCAGCTCGACCAGGGTGCGGGACTCCGTCATCTCTTCTCCAGCGCAAACATCAGGTTCTGGCGCGTGCGCAGGTTGACCTGCGCCTCGAATTCCAGCGGCCCCTCGTGCAGGCAGCGCAGCCGCAGCCGGCGCGCGACCCGCGCCAGGTGGATCGTCATCTCGTACATCGCAAAGTTCTCGCCGATGCAGTGGCGCGGGCCGACCGCGAACGGGAAGTACGCAAACTTGTGGCGCGCGGCAACCTGCTCCGGCTCGAAGCGCGCGGGACGGAAGGCCTCCGGGTCGTCCCAGTGCGCCGGATGCCGGTGCACGAGGTAGGGCGACAGCAGCACGTCGGTGCCCGGCGGCAGCGCGAAGCCGCCCAGCGTGTCGGGCCCGATCGAGCGCCGGGTCAGCAGCCAGCCAGGCGGGTAGAGCCGCATCGCCTCCTGCAGCACCTGCTGCGTCCAGGCCAGTTCCTCGGTCTCGGCGTAGGACGGCGCGCGCAGCTCCGGCCGCGCGTCGAGTTCGGCGTGCAGCCGTGCCTCGACCTCAAGGTGCTGCGACAGCAGGTACCAGGCCATGTTCAGCGACGCGGCGGTCGTCTCGTGGCCGGCTACGACCAGCGTCATGACCTCGTCGACCATCTCGCGCCGGCCCATGGGCTCGCCGGTCTCCTTGTCGCGGGCCGCGATCAGCATCGCCAGGTAGTCGAGGCGCTCCTCGCGGCCGGCGGTGCGCCGCTCGATCAGTTCCCCGACCAGGCGGCCGAGCGAGCGGAACCGGTACGCGAACTGCAGGTTGCGCTCGGGCATCTTCGTGACGACCTCGAACGGGTTGCCGCCCATCTTCTCGGCCAGCCAGTCGAGGTCGTCGCCGAAAATCGAGCGCAGCACGATGCCGAGGGCCAGCTCGCTCATCTCGTCCGTGACGTCCACCGGCGCGCCGCGCGCCGCATGGGCCTCCCAGCGCGCCAGCAGCGCATCGTTGGCCTCGTCGATCACCTGGCCGAAGCGCTCGATGACGCGGCGGTGGAACATCGGCTGCATCATCCGCCGCTGGCGCTTCCAGAACGCGCCCTCGCTGACCATGATCCCGTTGCCAAGCAGGATCTTGACGCGGTCGAGGCCGACGCCCTTCGTGTAGTTCACGTGATTGGACAGCATCACTCGCTTGACGTCGTCCGGGTCGTGAATGACCCAGGTCTCGGAGCGCCGGCCGGGCGCGTAGACTCGGTAGGTGTTGCCGAGCGCGCCGAAATCGCGCCGCATGCGCTCGAGGGAATCCTCGGTGGAGCCGACGTCGTAGGCGTCGGGCGACAGTGGCGGCAGCGGTGGCGTAGCGGGTTCGGAAGTCATCCGGATTGTCCCGCCGGGCGGGGCGTGGGGTGGTCGTGAAGGCCGAAATTCTACTACACGCGGCCCGCGTGCCCGACAGCCTGCCTGAGGGCTGCGCCGCGCGCTGGCTCGCGCTGCTGCCGTCGGCGCAGCGTCGCACGGTCGCGCGTCGCCTCGCGCAGGGTGGCGGGCTCGATTCGCTGGCGGGCCTCGCACTGCTGGCCGGCTGTGCCGAGTGCCGGCGCCTGCCATGGCCGCCGCGGCCGCCATTGCGGCAGGAGGCCGGTGGCCGGCCGCGCTGGCCGGACGGGCCGGAATTCAGCATCTCGCACGCAGCCGGCTACGCGATCTGTGCGCTGGCGCCGCCCGGCGTCGCGATCGGAGTCGATCTCGAGCCACTCGATGCCGCGGCGCCACGCCAGTTGCGGCTGGTCATGAGCGCGGGCGAACGGCGCCTGCTGGAGTCGGGCGCGCTCGGCGCTGCGGAACTGTGGACGGCGAAGGAGGCCGTGCTGAAGGCGGCCGGCGCCGGGCTGCGCCGCGTGCGCGAAGTGGAGATAGGGGAGGGCGTCGGGCATCATGCGGGCCGCCGTTTCCGGCTCGTGCTGCAGCAGCCCGGTCACGGGCTGGTGCTCGCGGTCGCGACCGACGCGACCGTAGCGGTGCCGGAGCCGCTCTTCGTCGATGTGCGGGCGCGGCTCGAAGCCGGGCCCTGAGCCACG
>JBFGAO010000157.1:0-3835 GCA_041568095.1 Steroidobacteraceae bacterium
AGGCGCGCCCGGCGCCGTCGACCAGCACATTGGCCGGCTTCAGGTCGCGATGCACGACCGCCTGCGCATGGGCCGCCGCCAGCGCCTCGGCGAGGTCGCGCGCGATCGCGACGGCCTCGGCCGGCTCCAGCTTTCCGCGCTCCTGCAGGATCTGCTTCAGCGAGCGGCCGTCGACGTGGTCCATCGTCAGGAAGTGCAGGTCGCCGTCCTGGCCGATGTCGTGGATGCGCACGACGTGCCGGTGCGTGACCTGCCGCGCCAGCACCAGCTCCTGCTCGAAGCGTTCCAGCATCGCCGCGTCGGGGGCGCGCTCGGGACGCAGCACCTTCAGCGCGACGTCGAGGCGCAGCCGCTCGTCGCGGACGCGGTAGACCATGCCCATCGCGCCGACGCCCAGCAGCGACTGCACGCGGTAGCGGCCGGCGACCAGCGTGCCGGCCGGCAGCACGTGATGCCGGTCCAGCGACGTACGCGTCGCCTGCTCGTCGCCGCCGCCGGCCTCGCCGCTCACGGCAGCCCGCCGTCGGCGAGCGCGACCTCGGCCGGGGCCGGCAGTCCGGCGCGCAGCCGGCGCAGCAGCGCATCGGGCGCCGGCGGGTCACCGATGCCTCGCGGCAACAGGCCGGCGATGTCGGCCAGCTCCTCGCGGACGCTGGCCGCGCCGATCACCAGCGCTGCATGGCCCGCGAAGGCCTCGAGGATCTCGACGTCGAGGCGGGTGAACACCTTGCCCGGTGCGCCGCTGTCGAGGTAGACGAGGCCGGTCAGCTGCCCGGCGACCGCGAGCGGGAAGCACAGCACGGCGCGGATCGCGCCGCTGACGACGCTGGGACGCGAGCCGAGCAGCGTGTCCTCGCGCGTGTCGCAGACTACGACCGGCTCGCGCGTGGTCAGCACGCGCTCGAGCGCGGCGCGGCTGCCCTCGAACTCGCGGGGGCCGGTGGCGCCCCGCGCCGCGCGCACGGCCAGGCGCCCGTCGCTGCCCATCATCATCACGAAGCCGCGCTCGGCGCCGGCGAGCTCCAGCGTGGCCTGCAGCAACTGCGCAAGCAGGGCCTCGACGCCGGCCGCCGGGTCCAGCTGGCGGCTACGGTCGATCGTGTCGTCCCAGCGGCTCTGCGCCGCCGACCGCTCGGCGACGAGCTGCGCCTCGTCGAGCAGTGCGAAGCGGCTGAGCAGGCCGCCGAAACTGATCCAGTCGCCGTCGCGCAGCTGCGTCTCGCCCGGCTCGCGGCCGGCCAGCGTCGTGCCGTTCTTGCTGTTGAGGTCGGTGACCTGCCAGTCGCCCTGGTCGGCGCTCAGCCGTGCGTGCCGGCGGGACAGCCGGTCGTCGTCAATGCGCAGGTCGCAGTCGCTGCCGCGGCCGAGGAGGTGGCCGCGCGACGAATCAAGCGGAAACTGGAGAGCCGGCTGGTCCGGTGGGTAGACGGTCAGCCGTGCAGGCATGCAGGCCCACCCGCGTCATGACGCATTGCTCGCCAGCGTCAGGCTGTAGCGCAGCGTCTGGGCCGCGGAGCGCAGGCTGCCGGCGACGTTGGTCAGGTCACGGGACGAGCGCCAGACGTCCGGCAGGCCGGAGCCGCTCGCGGCCTTGACCCGCGAGCTGAAGGCCTCGAGGTACTGGATCGCCGCGACGATTGCGCCGCCGGCATAGGCCCTGGCGGACGCGTCGTAGAGGCTGCGGAGCTCGCTGTAGAGGCTGGCGTTCATCGAGCCGGCGTGCTGGTTCAGCAGGCTGCCGAGGCGCGCGTACTTGTCCTGGATCGCGGCCGGCAGCGGCCGCAGGTCGGCCGCGATGATGAATTCGGAGAAGTCGGCCTTGCTGCCGCCGGAGCGGATGCTGCCGCTGCCGACGAAGTTCGTGATGTCGCTGAACGCGCCGCCGTCCGGCGCCGAGTACAGGCGGAACGGCGAGCCGATCGTGTACTGCAGGTCGTGCGTGTAGAGCTCGACGGCGACCGTGCCGCTGAAGCTGAGGCCGCCGGTCGCCGGCGGCGAGATCTTGACGACCAGCGGGAAGGCCGCGGGCAGCGACACGCCGGAAGTCAGGCGGGTCACGAAGCCGGGAGAGGTCGGGTCAACCAGTCGCGCGCTCAGGCCGAGGTTGGCCGGGGTCAGGCCGACGACGTTCTCGAAACGCACCGTCAGCGTCGCGCTGGTCGCTCCCAGCGCGATCTCCGCCGTGGCAACGTTGCCTTCGACGCGGACATCGAGGATTCCTCCGGACGCAACTGCCGGGCCGCTGAAAAACAGCGTCAGCGCCAGCGCTGCGATCCGCCTCACGCCATGGGGCATGGGTGTCCTCCCGTGGATCGGCCGCGCGCAGTGTATCTTCCTGATCTAAAAAGTGAAATGCCTTCGGTCGCCGATCGCCGACACGATCGCCAGGCGGATATGCGACAGGGCCTGAAGTCCCGGTCCTAAGTGCTTGGTTTTCCGTCGTCGGGTGTCTTGGCGGGCCAGCCGCTCGCCAGGTGAAGGTCGCGCTGCGGGAAGGGGATCGTGATGCCGGCGGCCTCGAAACGGTCCCAGACCTCCAGGTGCAGGTCCGAGCGCACGTTGTTGATGCCGTCCTCCGGGTCGCGGATCCAGAAGCGCAGCTGCAGCAGGATGCCGTTGTCGTCGAAGCTCATGACTCGGCTGGCCGGCGCCGGGTCCTTCAGCACGCGCGGGTGGCTCGCGGCGGCTTCCTCGAGCAGTTTCAGCGCCTTGCGCGGGTTGTCGCCGTAGCTGATCTGCACGGGCAGCTTGAGCCGCACGGCCCGGTCGCCGTAGCTCCAGTTGATGACCTCGCTGCTGATGACGTTCTCGTTCGGGATCAGCGTGTCGACGCCGTCGCGGTCGCGGACGACGATGTAGCGCGCGCGCAGGTCCTTCACGACGCCGAAGCGGTCGCCGATCGTGATCACGTCGCCCTGCCGGATCGAGCGGTCGCCGACCAGGATGAAGCCGCTGACGAAGTTCGCCGCGATCCGCTGCAGGCCGAAGCCGAGGCCGATGCCCAGCGCGCCGCCGAACACGGTCAGCGCGGCGAGGTCGATGCCGACCGCGTTCAGCGCCAGCAGCGCGGCGACCAGCAGCAGGAACAGCCGGACGAACTTCGCGATGCCGACGCGCAGGCCGATCGAGATCTGCGACGAGGACATGATGCCGCGCGTCGCGAGCGTGCCGAGGTAGCCGGCGACAACCATGAACACGAGCAGCGTCGTCACTACGCGCAGTGCGTCGAGCAGCGAGAAGCCGGTCTTGCCGAGCGGCACCTGCACGCTGTCGAGCGCCGTGGCGACCGGCCCGATCCATCCGAGCAGGTACATCGCGACGAGGATCCACGCACCCCAGGTGATCAGGTGCTCGGAGGCGATCAGCAGCGGCCCGGGCTGCAGGACCTGCTTCAGCACCTCGACGACTATGCGCAGGCCGGCGAAGGCCAGCGCCAGGATGCCGAGGGTGTACAGCAGTACGTGCGGCAGCCCGAGGCGCTGCAGCACCGCGGACGCGATGACGGCCAGCACACCGGAGACCAGCGGCAGCGCCATGCGCCGCCACACCGAAGAGACGGTATCGAAGGCCGAGTCGGCGCGGTCCCGGCTCGCGGCCCGCAGGTAGCGGTTCAGCACCCGGCTGATGAGCCAGGCGGTGACCGGCGTCAGCAGGATCACCGCGATCTGCCACCAGTGGTCCGGCGTCTGCAGCCGCATCAGCAATTCGTCCAGCGCCCTGCGCCACCGGTCCTGGTGAAAAAAGTCGGGATGACGCACCTCGACGGCATACGGAAACTCGACCGGCAGTCCCTTCAAAAAATCGTCCAGATCGCCGAGCTGTCGCCCGGAAAACC